>JALUJE010000001.1:0-4171 GCA_027057185.1 Helicobacteraceae bacterium
CGCTATGATGAATTCAATAAAAAACAGGTGTTGAGTCCCAATGCAGGAATTTCCGGCGCGATTATGTCGGCATTACTCTTTGCCAGAAGTTTTGACGAGTTTAAAGAATTTCTTACCACTAGCGGAGGCACCATTTTACCTATTATTGCCAATAAAGCTAAAGGGAAAGATATTACTTCAAAATACGCTGTTGCCATGTTTAACGGTTACTCGGATATTGCAGAACAGATTGCTGCATCGCGCGGTGTTGAATTAACCTCAGCTGCGGGTAATACGAACAAAGATATTCTTTTAATTTTAAAACTAATTTTCTATGGCATTTTATTGTATGGAATAATTAGATACATTATGATTAAATTGAAACAAAGAAGAGGACATGAGTAGTAAGGATAAAGCGTTAAGATGGCCATATGCTATTGCCGCCTCCATTTTTTTAGTATTTGGTTTTTGTGTCGCAACGATAATTATTTCATTTGAACGTCCGGTGGAACCAAGTGATCTGTATATGCGTGGTTACCACGATACGGATGCCAATATTAATGACATTATTGCTAAAGAGATCGCCTTTAAGAAAGCGTATGTTATTGCGTACCTTGGAAAACAGCTTGATAGGAATAATACCGTGTTAGAGTACAAAGTAACCGATCATGAGGGTAATGCGGTGAACGATGCCGCCATTCGTCTCATTGTGACGCGTCCGAATAATCACAAATATGACCAAGAACTCAATGTCTCTCGAGTAAATAACGGGGTATATACTTTCAATGGTATCAGCTTACCAGAAGCGGGTCGATGGGATATTATGGCACATGTTCAAGTGGGTGCATTGGAGCGTTATTACAATATTAAAGCCGATACTAGATATGACAAAGCCTATGAGTATTAAGCATGGGGGCTCGTAAGCAGACCCATGTTCTTCCAAGCTCACGTGCCATACGCGAGTACTATGCTAACCTGAGAGAACACAATCAGCTACTTCCTTATTATGTGACGATGGCAGAATTTATGCAACGCTGTGTCGTTGTTAGTAATCGTGTGAGTATTGACAGTGACCATAGAACCATGCTTCTACTTGAAGCTGCTGATTTTCGTACGTTTTCTGCCCTTAATATAGAGAGAAATTTTTTTACATTTCTCTCTAACAGCAGTTATATTTTTCGTTTTTTTGAAGAGCTTAGTGCAGAGATGGTTCCCATTGAGCAGCTAGAACTTGCAGATTGCTATGCCGAGTATGAGGAGCATATTGCCATTTTGACGGAACTGTACCATCGCTATCAAAAGCTTTGTGATACCCATCATGTTTTTGAGAAGATCTTTGTGCCCGATACTTACGTGCTGAATCGGGATTATCTTAAAAGCCTTGGTAGTATCGTGTTACATGTAGAAGGATATTTGACACAGTGGGAGTTGAGCATACTACAGCAATGCGCTGCCTGTGTCGAACTCATTGTGATCTATGAAGCCAACCAATTCAACCGGAAACTGACGTCAAAATTTTTAGCATTGGGCGTGACCCTAGAAGAGGGCTATGAGTACCGAATCAATCTCAAGACCCTAACCATTCTTTCGCAAACAGAGGTAGAGTACACGCTAGAGGCTGCAACCCAGTCATTTTCACAGCGCCTGCTACAAGTTGCCTATGTGAAGGAGCGCATTGTCAATTATGTAAATTCGGGCATTGATGTCAGCCGTATTGTTGTCGTGACACCTGATGAAACGTTTTCACAAATGCTGCAAGATTTTGATGATGAGGGGTATTTTAACTTCGCCAAAGGCATTCCGTTGACGCACTCAATGTTTTACAAAGCACTGAAAGCAAGTTATGATGAAGTGGATAACAGCAGCGTTGAAAACCGAAGTCGAGCTGAGCGTTTTGGCATTCACCATCATCTCAAGCAAGTGTTTCATCAGGAAGTCAAAACGGTAAATTTTGAAGCGTTGCTCGAGCCGTTTTTGCGGCAAGAAGAAGATCGTCGCGTGATGCAAATAGTGCATGAAGAGTGTTACCGATTTACGGCACTTATAGAGCAGTTGCAAGAGACAACACTTAAGTCGGCGCTGCACCTGTTTTTAAAACGGCTCGCTGCACGATCTCTAGATGATGTCGGTGGTGGAAAAGTGACGGTGATGGGACTTCTGGAGACCCGAATGATTCCATTTGAAGGCGTTATTATTGTCGATTTTAATGAGGGGTTTGTTCCAAGAAAAAGCGATAAAGACCTCTTTTTAAATTCCTCCGTACGCCAACGATCAAATCTACCAACGTTGCAGGATCGAGAAGCACTTCAAAAACTCTACTACTACAATGTCATGAGTCGGGCCAAAGCTGTGAGCATTAGCTATGTCGAAAATGCACATAGCGTTCCCTCGCGTTTTTTAAAAGAATTGGGTATTTCAACCGCTGTTTCTGTTAATGATGATGGATATGCAGATATACTGTTTCAGCGTCATATACGTCCAAACAATACGGTACCTGAAATCGAAATAGCGTATGATTTTACCAAAGAGCCACTCTCAGCATCGCGGCTCAAGATGTTCTTAACCTGCAGGCGTGCCTTTTACTACCGATATATTCAGAAGCTTCAAGGGCACGAGATTCGTAAGGACCTTCCCAGCGAGCATGAGATAGGAACCGTGCTGCACTCGGTACTTAAAGAAGTCTATACGAGGCAGTCACAATATGATAGTTATGAGGAGCTTCGTAACACCATCGCACATGTATTTGAGAAAAAAATAACACAAAATATTTTACATGCGTATCAACTCCGGTTGTGGCTGAAACAGTTAGAACCGTTTATGAAACAGGAGATTGCACGGTTTCATTCAGGAGTAGAGGTGTTGCATTGTGAAGCATCGTTTCAAAAAGCGCTGCACGGTATCACGCTACACGGCATTATTGATAGAATCGATAGTTCTGAAGCAGGGATTGAGATTCTTGACTATAAAAGCGGTGCTTATACCCGTTATACCAAGAGTGGGATCGACAAAGCGGTTGATTTTCAGCTGGAGTTCTACTATCTGCTCTATAACAGCAGTGCCAAAAGGGTGGCATTTTATGATCTGAAAACTGCTGATATTGTGGCAGAACCGTTTTTAGAAGAGAAGCTGGAACGGCTCGATGAGATATTGCAGAGGTTACGTCAAACGACTCATATCACCTGTGATCTTACTGAAGATTTGAGTGCCTGTCGTTATTGTGACTATGTACATTTGTGTCAGCGAGGATAGTGATGGCATTTCGACCATTTTTAGCTTATGAAGCCAGTGCCGGAAGCGGTAAAACGTTTATGTTGGTGGTACGCTATTTGAGTCTGCTGTTTATGGGAAAAGATCCCTCGAAAATTTTAGCACTCACTTTCACCAATAAAGCAGCCAATGAGATGCTGGAGCGAATTGTTGCAACATTGGAGACGCTAGAAGCACGTCAAGACGGAGAGCTTAAAGAGATTAGCCGTATTGTTGAAAAAACGCCTCAGGAGATTCTTGCTCATCGAAATGAGGTACTGCGGCGTTTGGTACAACGTGATGTCAAGGTGATGACGATTGATAAATTTCTGGCCGTTATTTTACGAAAATTTGCGCTGCATGTGGGCATTATGCCAACTTTTTCAACTCATGAATCGCAACATGATATTAAAGTACTGAGCCGATTTTTACAAGAGCTTTTTAACGTGGGCAAGATTGAGACGCTAATTGATCTGACACTGATTAATCACAGCAGACTGACCGATACCATCGCATTATTGCATCGTCTATATCTCCTTAGAGGAGCGTGGCGCAGTAGTGAGTATACGCCTCAGCCGTATCGGCACCTAAAAGAGGAAATTATGGCAGATGTGACAGTATTGCGGCAGCTGGTTCATGCCCATACTGCCGCCTCCTCAACCGCTAAAAAAAGTATGGAGGTAGCGAGTTTCGAAGCCCTGTTAAGCAAAAGCTGGTGGCTTAAAGAGAGTTTGAATTACCGTACTTATGCCAAATGTTATGTACCGGAAATGGATGTCGTACTACAACAGATACGGCAGAAGTTACAGCACTATTTTTATCTGAAGGAACAGCACTATTTCCATGAGCTTTTTTCTCTGGTGGATATCTATGAAACAAGTAAGTTGCAGATTGCCAAAGATGACGGCGAATTGGGCTTTGATGACGTTAGTGCCCTAGTACATAC
>JALUJE010000001.1:4181-5931 GCA_027057185.1 Helicobacteraceae bacterium
AGTACATACTATGCTATTGGGCAATACACTCTCTCGAGAGTTTCTCTACTTTCGGCTTGATGCCGAAATTGACCATTTGCTGCTCGATGAATTTCAAGATACCAGTATGATTCAGTTTGAGATTCTCTCTCCCATCATCGACGAAATCTGCTCGGGAGTCGGGGTGAGTGGTGAGAAATCCCTCTTTTTCGTTGGAGATGTGAAGCAGTCCATCTACCGTTTTCGAGGCGGTGTCAAAGAGCTGTTTTATGACGTTGCCCGGCAGTATCGTGTTGATGTGGATGTGTTACGCACGAATTACCGCAGTGCAAGGAGCATTGTCAATATGGTCAACAAAACATTTACGGGGATTATTGAGGGCTATACGCCACAAGCAGTTCAAGAGGATGCAAGGGAAGGGTATGTTGAGGTTATTGCGCATGACGACCTTCTTGAAGCTGCACTATTACATGTAAAAAAATTATTGGATCTTGGGGTAGAGAGTAGTGACATTGCCGTTTTGTGTGCTACTAACAGTGATGGACTGAGTATAGAAGAATATTTTCATGCCGAAGGTATTGATGTGGTGACAGAAACGACCTCAAAGCTGATACACCAGCAGTCCATTCAGGCATTGATTGAGTATGTGAAATATCTCTATTTTCAAGAAGAGATTTATGCACGAAACTTTTTTGCTTTGATTAATAGGCCTGTTGAGCCGATTGCTGCTGTGAGTTTAGAACGCAACCGCTTAAGTGCCCATATGAAGGAGGTGATCGCCAAATATGAACTCTTTAGTGGTGATCTCAACAGCATCAGTTTTCTCGAAACGCTCTATCACAGTGAGGATATTGAGGCATTTTTGTTTGAGTATGAGCGTATTGATGTGACCGCCGTCCACCAAGAACATTCAGGAGTGAGAGTGCTGACCGTCCACAAATCAAAAGGGCTGGAGTTTGAGCATGTTGTTGTGCTGGATCGTTTTAGCCAGCGGCATTCACAGTATGCCCGACTGCTGTTTGAGTACGAGGGTGTGCAGTTGAAACATCTTTTTTTACGTCAAAAAGGTCGTGAAGCTTTGGACCCTGCCTATGCAAAAGCATTGCAACAAGAGCAGCAGTTACGTCATGAGGATCAGCTCAATATGCTCTATGTTGCATTGACACGAGCAAGAACATCGCTGTTTGTGGTGAAAAAAAACAAACACTCCCAGTTTGAGAGTATTAACCTTGAGCTACAGCAACATGGACATTTACATGTAACACGTCAACAGGTTACATCAGCACCCTTAAGGGTAGAGGTAAACTATACTCCGCTGGACTTGGGGCGACAAGAAATTGTGTCGGTTCCCCCACCTGAAGAGGAAGAGCATCTGCATGCCATTGATTTTGGTCTGGCGCTGCATTATGCTTTGGAACTGTGTGATTTACATGTACCCGACTCGGTAGTATGGGCGATGAACAGTGTGAAAAACCGATTTGGAGAGCGATTGCTGGAGGGGGACTTTGATGCTATAGAACGACGAATACGACAGCTCTTGTCGCATAGTCTATTTCAAGAGCTCATTCAGGGGATTTGCCATAAAGAGCAATCGGTGAGTTATGAGAAAGAACTGCGTTATATTGACTTACTGGTTGAACGCGATGCCGATGTGGTCGTTATTGATTATAAAAGTTCGCGACGTTTTGAGGAGCGGCACCGTCTTCAGGTGGGATTCTACAAAAAAGCTATGATGTCGATTTTACGTAAAAATGTTCGGGCTTATGTGGTG
>JALUJE010000002.1 GCA_027057185.1 Helicobacteraceae bacterium
AACAACGAGTAGGAAAACAAATGTTCCTGTCGATACATGCGGCTCGTATTCCGGTAAAAGTTGCGTGACATAGTGCATAAACGGATGCTCGAAAAAGCCTGCGATAATAGCAAGTATTGCCAACGGTGCCATCGCAAGCAACACATAAGGGTATGCTTCATGAGGATGATAACCGTATTTTTTATAACGCTCTTCACCGAAAAAGACCAACATAATCAATCTAAAACTGTAGTATGCCGTCATACCTGCACCCATCCACAACAATACCCATAGAAAATAGTGATTTTGGGCAAACGCAGTTTCTAAGATCTTATCTTTCGAAAAGAAACCGGCAAACGGCCAAATACCCGCCAGTGCCAGAGACGCTACCGTCATAATACGCATTGTCCACGGCATCACTTTTGCCAAACCGCCCATTTTGTCAATATATTTTTCATCATCCATCGCATGCATCACGTTACCTGCACCAAGGAAGAGTACAGATTTGAAAAATGCGTGTGTCATCAGATGGAAGAGTGCAATCCAGTATGCACCAAGTCCTGCTGCAACAAACATATATCCCAGTTGTGAGAGCGTAGAGTATGCGATAATTCTTTTGAGTTCAAGGTTGACCAGTGCCATGGAGGCTGCAAAAACAGCGACAAACGCACCCAGACAAGCAATGAAATACCCGACATTTGGAATGAGCATATAGATATCATGACTTCTGATTACCAGATAAACACCCGCTGTAACCATTGTCGCGGCGTGAATCAATGCAGAAACCGGTGTCGGACCCTCCATCGCATTGGCAAGCCATGTATGCAACGGAAACTGTGCCGATTTACCCATCGCACCGATAAAGAGGAAAATACCGATCAACGTAATGGTCGCACCGTCCAAAGAACCGATTTTTGCAAATACGGTATCGTATTCCAGAGATCCGATATTCCAGTAAATCATGAAGATACCGATCAACATACCGAGATCGGCAATTCTGTTCATCACAAATGCTTCGTTTGCCGCATATGCCGGTGAAATAGCCGGGTTCTCACTAGTCGGTACATCTTTTTTATGATACCAGAATCCAATCAGCAACCATGAACAAAGACCAACACCTTCCCATCCAATAAAAAGACCGAGGAAATTGTCACTCATGACAAGAATCATCATCGAAAAAACAAATGCTGACAGATAGGAAAAATATCTGTTAAAGCCTTTGTCATGATCCATATAACCGATGGAGTAAACATGCACCAGTGTCGATACCGTTGTCACTGTTACCATCATAATCACCGAAACCTGATCTGCAACAAATCCGAAATCAACGTTAAAATTACCGGCAGCAATCCAATCCATCATTTTGACATGGACAATATGCTCTTCATCAACATAACCAAGCAATTTGATCGATGCATACCATGAAACAAACAGCAGCAGCGAAGTGACGATACCAGTCAGCAACGTTTTAGGCTTGTCACCGAAAAGCGCAGCGAAAAGTGAACCTGCAAGTGGCGCAAAAAGCGCTATATATACATAATTCTCCATCAATTATCCTTTCATCTCTTGCATAGATTCGAGATCGATCGTACCGGTTCTCTTGTACCATAAAACCAAAAGCCCCAGACCAACCGCAACTTCACTTGCCGCAACAGCAATAATGAAAAAAGCCACCATCTGCCCTGTCAGGTCTCCGTAAAATTTTCCTATCGCCGCAAAACCGATATTTGCCGCATTCAGCATAATTTCTGTTGAGAAAAACAGCAAAAGCAGATTTTTTCTTCTTATCACACCTGCCAGACCGATCGAAAACAGAATAGCAGAGAGCACAAGATAGTGTGTTAGGGTTATCATTTCGCATCCTTTATGTCAAACTCTTCTTTTTCTATCTTTTCCTCAACGGTTGTCGTTAAACTGATATCCATTTTTTTGCTTACCAGAATAATACCCGCTATCATCGCGACCAGCAACATTACCGCCGCAAGTTCAAACTGTACGAGATATTTTGTAAACAGGAAGATACCGACTGCCTGAGGATTGTTCGCCCCAATCACTTTATAGTCGCTTGTCGATGCGTCGAGCATGATATGATCCGATACAAACGGTACAGAAACGATGACAATCAAAATCACTACTGCGGATATCCACAGCGCATTGACAATCTTGTCTTCCTTAATATTCTCTTTTACATCTTTGGTTGTATCGAAAAACATCATACCGAATGCATAAAGTGCCATCACCGCACCAGTATAGACAATAATTTGTACTGCACCCAGAAAGTCTGCATCGAGCATAAAGAAAAATCCTGATATTGCTATCATTCCACCTGCAAGTGCACTCATCGCGTAGAGTGCATTTTTACTAAATACAACAATGGCAAACATACCGATTGTTATAACCGAAAATAGATAAAACGCTATCGCTTCCATCACAATCCCTTAATACGCTAACGGCGTTTTTTTAACATTGTTATCTGCATTTGGCGTCAATGAACCAAATCCAGGATACGGCTTCTGTTTACCCGCTTTGAAAATATCCATCGGTGTTACCAGATCCGGCAATGTCGCATAGTGCGCTCTTTGCTCACTGACATGCTCATAATCCTGTCCGTGGGTAATCGCCAGTTCCGGACACACTTCCGCACAATAACCGCAGTAGATACATCGCCCAAGGTTGAT
Source organism: Helicobacteraceae bacterium (assembly GCA_027057185.1). Classification (GTDB taxonomy): domain Bacteria; phylum Campylobacterota; class Campylobacteria; order Campylobacterales; family Sulfurimonadaceae; genus QNZR01. The sequence continues at coordinate 2,658 of JALUJE010000002.1, forward strand.
CGAATACCCTTTGACAACTTTACGTCCTTTACTGCCGTATTTTGTGTCGATCTGAATACAGTTTGATATACAGATCTTTTCACACAAACCGCATCCAATACATGCCTGATTGCCGCTCTCTACCAGCCTTTTAATCTGGTGAAGTGCACGGTACCGGGGGCTGATCGGCAATTTTTCCAGCGGATACTGAATGGTGTGAATATCAAACTTTATCATTTCACGAAACACGATCCACAAACCGACGAATAACTCACCGCTGAGCGTTCTTTTGACAACTCTTTTAAATTTCCCCTGCCACGTTACCGGCGGCTTTTCTATATCCAAATAAAAGTAATCATCTGAGATATTTCTGTTATTGTATTGTGTAAAATCAATCATTTCCCTCTCCTATATCAGCACAATGCCGGTAATCAGTATATTTACAACAGCCAGCGGCATAAGCACTTTCCAACAAAGCCACATCAGTTGATCCGGTCGGATATGAGGCCATGCAGCCCTCACCCACAGGAACAAAAATATAAGAAAAGAGACTTTGAGAAGTATAGCAAGACCACCGGGAATAATTCCTATCGGATTGAAACCACCTAAAAATACTAAGCTTGCTATAAACGCTACGGTAAACATATTGGCATATTCACCGATCGCAAAAAGTCCCCATCTCATTCCTGAATACTCCGTTGCATATCCGGTAACGACTTCTGCTTCATGTTCGAGCAGGTCAAACGGTGTTCTGTTCGTTTCCGCATATCCGGAAATCAGATATAAAATAAATGCAACAGGCTGTGCCCATACAATCCAGTGTCCGATTCCACCTTCCTGATAGTTATTGATATCAATCAACGATAAAGAACCGACCATCATCAAAGGTGCGATCAGGGAGAGTCCGGTGACTACTTCAAAAGACAACATTTGTATAACCGTTCTCGCCGCACCGAGCAAAGACCATTTATTGTGCGAAGCCATACCACCGAGCAACGGTGCGTACATTCCCACAGCCATGACACCGACAACAAATAAAATACCGATATTCACATCTGCGACAATCGGATGTACCACATAGTCTGTAAAAGGCAGTGTAAACTCAGGTAAAAAAGGCACTCCGGACATTGCAATAAACGCTGTCGCTGCAGCAAATACCGGTGCTATTTTAAAAATAGGTTTTACTGCATTTTGCGGAACAATATCCTCTTTGGTAAAAAGCTTAATACCGTCTGCCGCCACTTGCAGTATTCCGTAAGGACCGACGTGCATTGGTCCCAGCCTTCTTTGCATAAAAGCAAGTACTTTTCTCTCAAAATATGTCGTAATACCTGCCAATGCAGAAAACACGGTAAGTATGATGACAACTTTGACGATTGTCTCTATAATATATGCACTCTCCATCTTTACACCTTCCTTATTGTTGCTTTGGTAAATCTACTGCCGTCAAACAGCGCTTCCGCATTCAACGCTTTGTCAAATGTCGGTAAATACGCAATATCGCCTGTAAGCTGTGAATCGATTTCCACAGTTGTCTCGATCGCACCGAGGTCGGTTTTGATCTCAACTTTATCGCCTTCTTCCAAACCATTTGCCTCTGCATAAGATGCAGACACATAAAGTTTTCCATCTGTTTTAAGCTGATGCGCCTTGTTTGTAAAAGGGCTAAACTGGATAATCGGATTTGAAAGATAGATAACATTACTCTCCAGAAGCTCAGCTTTGGCAAGTGTATCTACTTTCCCATCCGCCGCTGTCTCGATTGTTTCAACAACATATCCTCTTATCTCGTTGCCTCCATTATCGTAATGGTTTGGCAAACTATCGAAAGTTTCCGCTTTGAAACCTTTTTCCTGCGGAAGCTCTGCGGTATAATCTACCGTCAACGCTTTGGTCAAACCAACCGCTTTTGCAAGATCATTCAGTACATATCCGCTATATGCCAGCGCCGCATTGGTCGGTACCACTCTTTTGTTGAAGCTGGTAAATGTTCCCTCCTGCTGATTAAGTGCAGGCATATCCAAATCACCGTCTCCCAGTGCACTCAACACAAAATCACCGTCTGCATTGTATCCGAGAACTGCACTTCCGGCTTTTTCGTCAAGATCACAAATAAGTGAAACACCAAGCGTATTTGTTTTGGAAGGAATCACCATGACCGTAATATTAGTATATTTATCAACCGCACCGGCAAGCTTCGCGATATTTTCCGCTCTTTCATGAGCGTAACAATCTTCACCGATCACCAGAGCAAAGGTGTCTTTTTTGGCAAGCATTTTTGTCATTTTGGCATCAAAGTCTTCAGGCAATGCGACCGCATCTTTGTCAAATCCTTTAACGACATCCGCTATCTCACCCGGAAGATCATTGTTCAATCCCTCTACCTGACTGAAATAGTCGAGTATAAACGCCAGTACATGCTCTTCGGCACCGGCTTTATGGGAGATAGTCATCATGTTTTTCGCAAAACCCTCTACAACACTGTCACCGACCGGATGAAAGTAGAGTCCCGCACCTTTGTTCATGGTGACTGCATTGTTCAATGCGTAACCGATATTCGGCGCATCGTATCTGACCTGTGTACCCATACTGATCACAAAATTTGACGCTTTGATTTTGTTGATATCAGCACTGTAAAGAGACTTGCCGCTGACACTGCTGTAGTGCTTCATGAACTGTTGATACGCATATGCATCTTCATTGACAAGTTTCAAACCGAGTTTCTCTTTCAGTTTTTGCAGTATCAACGCCTCTTCATTGGTAATATAGGAGGAGAATCGGATGGTATCTGCTTCTTCCGTCAGAAATTTGACCGCTTTTTCAAACATCGGTTTGTCTTTACCAACAACTCTGTTTTCAAAATCAAATCCAAATCTCGCACCACCGTGCAACGGTACAAAATGCGGATCATTGGTAACACGGAAAATCTTTTCATCATAGTTTTTCATATCCCCGTGTTTGATATTGTAGTAAATGAGAGAACAATCGCTGCTATGCGGATTGGATGCAGGAATTTTTGTCAATTCCCACGCATTTGCCGTATATTGAAAATCTGAACTGACCAATGCACCTACCGGACAAACAGCGATACACTCACCACAATCCTGACAATCGAGAGTGTTGTCTTCTTTGACAGTACCTATAACAGATTTTTGCAGTTTGTTCCACATTGCGTAGGCATCTTTGGGCATAGTGCTTTTCAACTCTTTATCGACCGCTTCACCGCCCCGAGGTACCGTTTTAAGCACGCTGTCCCCGATCATATCCTTACAG
>JALUJE010000003.1 GCA_027057185.1 Helicobacteraceae bacterium
CGGTCATCACTTCGTAAAAAGCCCGATTAATCAGATGCATCTCTTTTTGAAAATGTTTGTAAGTCATCGCTTGAAGGGATGATGCTCCGCGTGTAGCGGCCTGATATTGTAATGTTGCCGTTTCGATGCCGTGAAACAGATGCTGTTGATGGCGTGTTGGAATTTGATCCTGAAGGTCTTGCGGAACCGTCCAGTCAATGGTAATATTGGTAAACGGACTCTGCCCCCAGCGTGCCGGTACATTCAGGTTGTAGATGAAGCTGCGAATCGCTTTTTTGACATCGTCATAGGAGAGTTGGTCTTTAAAGAGATAGGGTGCGAGATAGGTGTCAAATGAGCTGAAAGCTTGTGCGCCCGCCCATTCGCTTTGTAAAATACCCAAAAAGTTTGCCATCTGTCCTAGAGCTTCTCGAAAATGGTTGGGTGCACGTGATTCCACTCTGCCACGTACTCCGTTAAAGCCTTCATCCAAAAGGACACGGAGGCTCCATCCGGCACAATATCCGCTTAAACAGTCCAGATCGTGAATATGATAATCACCGTTACGGTGGGCGTATCCCTCTTCTTTGGAGTAGACGCTGTCCAGCCAATAGTTGGCAATGACTTTTCCGGCGGTGTTGTTAATCAGACCGGCGTGGGAGTAACCGGTATTAGAATTGGCATGAATACGCCAGTCGCTTCCGTTAATATACTCTTCTACACTTTGCGTTGCATTGATATAGGTCGTATCTTCATTCAAACCCAGCTGGTGTTCACGTTGCATTTTATGTGTATGCCGGTAGAGCATAAACGATTTCATGACATCGAAATAGCGTGCCTCAAACAGGGCTTGTTCAATCATATCTTGAACCTCTTCAACCGAAATAATACGCTGTTGGGTCAGTGCGGTAATAACATTAACATAGACATGGTTGTCAAAGGGGGTGGATTCACTCGCAAAAGCCTTTGCAATGGCGTCTTCAATTTTATATGGGGTAAATGGTTGAGATGTGCCGTCTCGTTTTAGTATGGTTTTTAACATAGTCTCTCCAAAAAGTGGTAAAGTACGATGTTATGTCAACGGCATGTGCTACGGTACAGGTGGTGGGTATCGATATCACCACCTTGAATCAGACCTTGCAAGGTGGTGATAACGTTACCCTGACAACACAGTTAATCGCTTTAGACTGCCGAATGAAGAATGGATGCTTTGAATCTATAAGACCTCGTTGTCTAAAGTGAATTAACTGAGTTCGACATAACACACACAAGAGAATTATAGAACAAGAGTTTGTCACATTATGTCAAAAATCAAAGTTTTTGATAAAATACATAAATTTCTCTTTTATTTGGTATGTACGATGTACCCGACACCGTAATTGCTACTGATTGTCTGATTCGGAAGCTTGGTACGTAGACGTTTGATAAGAGAGGTCAACGCATGGATACTGAACTCCTTTTCAGGCTGATCCTCATAAACTGTGTAGTAGATATCTTCATTGGAGATGCTACGATTTGGTTTTGTGAGCATGAGATTAAGAAGCCGTTGTTCGCGTTTGGTAAGGTGAATATTGTGTCCGTTGTGCTGTAGGGTTTGATGTTTTTTATCCCAGACGAATCCCTCTTTTAAGAGTATGGTACTTTTGTCATTTTCGATCTCTTCGACAAGAGAGAAGAGGAGTTCTTTGAGCGTATCGCTGTTAATGGGCTTAATAAGATAGCGTACCAGATGCAGCTCAATTGCTTTTAGCAGTTTCTCTTTTTCCGAATGTGCCGTAGCGATAATGACTTTGGTATGCGGGTCATGTTCACGAATCGTTTCAATCATACTCAGACCGTCAAGATGGGGCATATTGATATCGGCGACGATAATATCGGGTCGTTTGCTGTGATAAATGTTGAGTGCCTCCCGACCGCACGAAGCGTGGTAGACGGTAGTAAAAAAAATCTGAAGATATTCCACGAAATATTCGCGTAACGCTTTTTCGTCCTCGGCAATCAGTACCGAAATATGATCTATTTTTTTATGCATGGATGACTCCTATACTAAATGTGGTTCCGTTGGGGTTGCTGTGAACCTCCAACATCCCGTTCATACTGCGCTCAATAATCATTTTGGTAATGTATAATCCCAATCCCGTACCCATCGAGGGATGCTTGGTTGTGAAATAGGGTTCGAAAATACGTTCCATGACCTCATCGTCAATACCTCCGGCATTATCAGAGATTTCCAAGCGTGCCTGAGTGTCTCGATAGAAAAAGGTAATATTGATATGTGGGTGATCTACCTGATGCTGCAACAGGGCATCTTGAGCATTATTAATAATGGCCATAATAGCCTGGACATATTCATTAATATAACCGTTGACCACAAGAGAGTGATCCCCGTCAACAGTCACGGCAATACTGTGTTTCTTAATATTGGGGTGCAGTACTTCCAATGCCAGTGTTACCGCTTTGCGGATACTGAAGGGCTGTTTTTGCTTATTGGGTTTAAAAAAGCTCATAAAATCTTCGATGGTATTGGACATGTAGGCAATATTTTTCTCCATCTCGACCAATTTACATGTCAGATCCTCTTTGTCAAGTATATCGTAATTGTTTTTTTCTTTGGTGATGGCAATCAGGGTATTGACAATGGCAAGAGGCTGGCGCCACTGGTGGGCAATATTGCCGATCATCTCTCCCATTGCTGCCATTTTTGACTGCTGAAACAGTAGACTTTCTTGTTCTTTAAGCGCCCGATCTTTGGCACGAAGCGCCTCGATGGTATCGAGCAGTTCACTGTTGTACTTCTCGTCAATATAGAGGCCGCAGTCAAGATTTTTCATTTTATAAATGAGATCGGCAATATAGGGTTTTTGAATGATAGATCCGTGTTGCGGTGCGATGAGCTCAAGATCGAGTTGTTCAATTTTATTCAGGGCATAGTTAAAAATATCTTTGCTGGGCATATATTCTGCATGGAACTGCTTAGCCTGATCAAAATAATCCTCTTTGGCAAAAAACTCCCAAGACTCTTCAATACCGCCGAAAATATCTCCTGAAAAAAGTACTTTGGAGTGAGGGTCGTAGCTGACAAAGGCGCCGGGAGAGTGGCAGTAGGGAGTGGTCAAAAATTCCAGACACAGACCGCTTGTAGTATGAAGCTGTAACTGCTGTTTGTCAATTTCGTAGTAATCTGAAGTGGTAAGATAGTGTTTGATTAATGGTGTCATACGACTATGAGTAATGATTTTCAGGTCATCACGGGCAATGAGGTGTTCTAAGTCGGGTACCGAAGCACACAGATCGGGGTCTTGATGATGTAAAACAATATATTTGATAGTACTAATATCAGTGATGCTTTGAACCTTTTTGACAATGGCATCGAACTCAATCATACTCCCTGGATCAATAAGAATGGACTCATCACCGTTGAGGATAAGGTAGGGGTGACATTGAAATGGATCATGTTCAAGATACATGCCGATCCAGTAAATGTTAGGAGCAATTTCAACGGCGCTGTTGTAGTCAAAAGGATGCATAATTACCCAAAAAATCGTCTGAAAAAGCCCTGTTTTCCAATGGCTTTTTCGATCATAGTGATATAGCGTTCCGTGGTAGCAGCTCCGAGCTCATAATCTTTGATCATTTTATCGTCACCGATGCTGACGCAAAACGGAACACTGGTAATGTCATATTTTTTTGCGAGCTTGGGATTGCGGCTAATATCGACTTTACAGATTGCCACTCGATTACCGAAGTAAGTCTCTAAAACCTCCAGTTGTGCCAAAACCTCCTGGCACGGACCACATGTCGGTGAATAAAAATCAATAAAAATGGCAACATCGGTGTTTTCTATGGTTATAACATAATTTTTATCGGTCAGTTCCAGTGCCATAAGTTCCCCCTACAACGTCTGCATTATTTGAATTGCTACAAAAATCATAGCCAAAAAGAGTAATGAGGTGATGAATGCCAGTGCCGATCTAATGCGAAACTATGAAAAATTTTGCTAGAATGTTATTTATGAATAGAAGATTGTTTATAACAACTGCTATAGCGTCTCCTCTATTGGTTCAAGATCTTTTAGCGGTTGAAAAAGATATTATTGTGAGTCGGGAAGAGTGGTCGACATTTGTCGGACTGCGCAAAAGATTGCATCGTGTAAAAAAAGTGGTGGGGTATGGTAATTTTAATATTATCTCGTTTGATCGTGCGCTCTATTATGCTAAACATTATGCTGTTATTGGTGCTTTTCCTCAAAAAGAACTGGATTTGGCAGACCGACTGTTTTACGAAGATCCTAAAAAATACGGCTTTTTTGGGGATCGTATCTGTGATACTATTACACACAGTATTGCTCCAAAAGCAGTTGAAAAAATTCCCTACACGGGACATTACCTCTTTAAGGGGAAGCCGATGGAAGATTATTTCCGTCTGAAAAAGGATATTGGGGATGAAATTATTTTAACTTCAGGAGTACGTGGTGTTGTCAAACAGATGAGTTTATATGTTGATAAAATATACCGTTGTAAAGGCAATATTTCACAAGCCTCTTTTTCATTGGCACCCCCGGGTTATTCGTATCACAGCTGTTCGGATTTTGATGTAGGAAAACGGGGCTGGGGACATAAAAATTTTACAGCCAAATTCGCACGAACCAGAGAATTTCGACAACTGCGTCAACTCGATTATATCGATATGCGTTATACTATTAACAACGAGGAGGGAGTGCGGTATGAACCGTGGCATGTTAAAGTCATATAGAGGGTTTGTTCCGTTATTGCTGATTCTGTTCATTTCGGGATGCACGCTGTATCAGGATATCTATCAGGATGACCATGATATCAGAGTTACTTCGATACCTGAGCGTAGCAGTAGTACCCGTGTAGTACCCAAAAAAGAGATTGCTAAGAAGTCAAACTCTGAAGATAACGAGAGTAATGTGACTGCGGCACTCATAGGGTCTGAATCATCTCTATCTGATGAGGAACCTCATGTAGCCGTAAACGTCCCTGAAAGTGTTACCGTAGCTCCCAAAGCGATTCCGTCGCAACCAATCATTCGTGTGAGTACAACGAGTGATGTGAAAGATCGTAAAAATTTTGATTTTGATCTGATTCAAAAAGGATATCAGGATGATAATACATTACTGGTAGTCGGCGGTATTCAGGGGGATGAACCGGGTGGCTTTATGGCAGCTTCGCTCATCGCAACCCGCTACAACATTACCAAAGGTTCCGTCTGGGTAATACCCAATTTGAATTTTTACAGCATCATTAAGCGTTCTCGCGGTCCTTTTGGTGATATGAATAGAAAGTTTGCGTCCATACAAGAGAGTGATCCCGATTATGATGCCATTTGTAAAATCAAACGCTATATTGCCGATGAAAAGGTAAAACTCATTGTCAATCTGCATGATGGCAGTGGTTATTATCGCGAAGAGCATATTGATGACGAGCATTCACCGCAAAAATGGGGACAGTGTTCCATTGTGGATCAGGCACATCTTGATTGTGAGTACGGTGATTTAGAACGTATCTCTGCCAAGGTAATTGAGCACGTCAATACCAATCTGATTCGCCAGGAGGATCGCTACTCTTTTAATAATACGCGAACGGCCGAAGGCAATGAAGAGATGGCAAAAACACTGACCTACTTTGCGGTTAAAAATAACAAAGCCGCTTTCGGTAATGAGGCGAGTAAAAATTTACCGACCCACGAACGAATTTATTATCACCTGCTGGCTCTTGAGAAATATATGGATATTATGGGCATTGAATTTGAACGGAAATTCGCACTAACACCCGAGGCAATTAAAGATGAGATTGACCATAACATTCATATAACACTCGATGACAATAGAATACGCCTCCCGCTATACAACGTTCGTAATATACTACGCTATTTTCCGGTTAACAAAGATGGTAGTATTACCTACTCTCCCAATAACCCGCTGATTAAAATTATTAAAGAAGAAGATACTTATACGGTCTATTACGGTAATCGACGACTGACCCATTTAAAGGCAGACTATATGGATTATGTCGATATTGAAAGTAATGTACACTTTAAAGTTGATAATCAAGATACCGAGGTACGCTTCGGAGAGATTTTGAGTGTCAAAAACGATTTTTTGGTTCATGACCACGACGAATACCGTGTGAATGTCATTGGATTTTCACATCACTCAAAAAAAGAGACGGAGATTCCTATTTCTAAAGAGAAGTTTATGAAACGTTTTTCTGTCGACCGGAAAGGTCAGATGTATCGTGTTGAATTTTATAAAAAAGATAAATTTGCCGGTACGGTTTTGATCAAGTTTGAAGACGCATAACTCATAGGAATGGAACAGCGATGGTAGATGTCCTTATAATCGGTGCCGGTGGTGCCGCACTCAGCGCGGCACTGAAAGCAAAAGAGTCCGGTGCACGTGTTCAGGTCTTATCCAAAAGTTATCCGACTCGTGCCCAAACGTGTATGGCACAAGGGGGAATTAATGCCGCTTTGGCTCACAGTGATGCCGATACAGTTGCGTTACATGTTCAGGACACCCTGAAGTCGGCACAGGGGTTGGCATCACCGGAGGCCGTGGAATTTATGTGTCATGAGGCACCAAACGCATTGGCATGGCTTGATAGCATTGGTGTGCCCTTTAGCAGGAATGCCAACGCTCAGATTGCGCAACGCCGTCTGGGTGGTGCTTCAAACGTGCGTGCCTGTTATGCCCAAGACTATACCGGGTTAAAAATTCTCCATACCCTTTATGATCAGTGCAATCGCCATAACATTGAGTTTTTGAACGAGCGTTTTTTGCTGAATATTCTGACACAAAAAGTTACTGACGAACCATGCTGTGTTAGCGGTGTTACGGCATTGAACCTGCGTACGGGTGACGTGGAGGCGTATGAGGCACGCAGTGTGATTATTGCGACGGGAGGATATAGCCGTATTTATCATAATCATGCTACCAATGCGACCGGCTCTACCGGTGATGGTATTGCCGCTGCGCTGCGTGCGGGTGCGCGATTGAGTGATATGGAGTTTATTCAGTTTCACCCTACGGCACTGCACCGCTCTTCGGTACTAATTTCTGAGAGTGCCCGGGGGGCGGGAGGATATCTTCTCAATGCAGATCATGAACGGTTCACCGATGAGTTGGCTCCGCGAGATGTGGTTTCTCGTGAGATTTTAAAAGAGCTGGAGCGAAGCGGCGCGGTCTATCTGGATATTCGCCATTTGGGTGAAGCCTTTATTGACGAACAGTTGCCGCAGGAGCGAAAATTGGCACAACAGTATGAGAATGTTGATCCGGTCTATGAGTTGATACCGATTAAGCCGGCAGCACATTATTGTATGGGTGGTATTGAAGTTGATGCGATGTCACAAACCGCTGTTAGCGGACTCTATGCCTGTGGTGAATGTGCCAATCATAATGTCCACGGTGCTAACCGTTTGGGTGGCAATTCTCTTTTAGAACTGATTGTTTTTGGGCAGAGCGCCGGCGAACAGGCTGCACAACATGCGCAAAAGCATCAAAATACATGTAATTATGAAGCGCAACTACAGCAAGATAGGCGTTTTATAGAGGGAATCAAGTATTTTACCAATCAGATTGATTTCTATGAAAAGTATCGTTTTATGGGGAATATTTTTTATAACAATGCGGCAATCATCCGTGATGATATGGGACTCAAAGCCGTATTGGCTGCGGTGCGACAATTACAAAAAGAGTTGCCGTTTATGGGACCTAAAGATAAGTCTGCCACCTACAATACCAATCTGGTAGAATTTATTGAATTTGGCAATATGGTTGAACTGGCTGAGGTCGTGCTAGTGAGTGCCATCAGTCGCAAGGAGAGTCGGGGTGCACATTTTCGAAGTGATGCTCCGCAGCGAGATGATACACGTTTTGGTGCTCATACCATCGCATGGAAAGAGGACGGTGTGTTGTGTCTAGATTTTATTAAAGGGGTGAGAGAATGACCCTAGAAGTAATGCGTTATTGTCCGGCCGCTCCCAACGGTGCTCAGAAAATCTCTTACGAGCTAGAAGATGCTCATCAGACACTTCTTGAAGCGCTTATAACGATTAAAACATCGCTTGATGCAACGCTCTCGTTTTGTTCAGATTGTCGTTCGGGCGTTTGCGGTAGTTGTGCAATGCGGGTGAATGGGGTTGAAGTGTTAGCGTGTACCTATCAGGTTTGTGATGGTGATACTATTGAGCCGCTGCGTCATATGGAGGTTATCCGGGATCTAATTGTCGATAGTGAATCTGCTCTGACATTTAATAAAAAAGCGCACGCCTATGGCAGTGTTAGCATAAAGACGCCCAAAGTAACACCAGAAGAAGAGAAAAAGAATGAGTTTCAAAGCGCTTGTATTTTATGTGCGTCATGTTATAGTGCCTGCCCGGTGTATGACGTCAACAGCAATTTTTTAGGGCCGTTTGCTCTGACACGAAACTGGCGTTATGTGAGTGATGTCCGTGAGACGGAGGTAGAAGATAAGATTGCTACGGTGCAGCGCAACGGTATCTGGGACTGTACATTGTGTAACGAGTGTGTGCCGGTTTGTCCGGTGGGTATTGCCCCGAAGCAGGATATTGTGATGCTCCGTAGCAAAAGTGGTGTCATGGGTTATATGGATCCGAGTTTTAGTACCAATATCGGCGGGAATTTTGGAAATGACGGAACACCGGATTTTGGAGGTCCCGCTTTTTAAATTTTTTAAGTTAGTCTTTGTTATACTCTCTCACTAAAGGGATTATTTATGGCAAAAGAGCACTCACTTGATATTTCTGCAAAAATCGACAAACAGTCATTGAAAGATGCCATCAATCTGGCAGATAAAGAGGTGGCAAACCGCTATGATTTTAAGGGAACGCCTTACGAGATCAACTACAAAGAACATGACAAAGCACTGGTTTTGATTGCATCAAGCGATAATAAACTTGATGCACTTAAAGACATTGTTATTGCCAAACTGTTAAAGCGCGGGCTCTCTTCAAATGTTTTAGAAGAGCTCCGTGTTGAAGATGCCAGTGGCGGAACACGCAAAGCAACTTTTAAAGTCGTTGATTATATTGAAGCTAAAGAAGCAAAAAAAATTGTTGCAGAGATCAAGAATAAACAGATTGATGATCTTCAAAAAGTGATGCGGGCTGTAAAGTCAATGGAGTGGGATGCTCCGCTGGTTTACGACAACATGAGATAATTAATGTCAAAAAAAAAGAAGTTCATCTCAATTGACAAACGCCTGTTAACTGAAGGAAAAACATTAAATTTTGAGGTCTATGAGTCTAATGAGTCCAAGAGTGCCATGACGCTGTTTTTGCAAAGTGACAGTGTACTGGATGGAACTGCTAAAATTCAGTTGCGCGAGGTGGAACAACTGTATGTTGATGAGATGGGCTATGAAGCGTATGAAAAATATATTACGCAACATATCCAAACCATTGTCAAAGACCCGGAGTTGCCTCTTGACGACAAGGCGGCCGTATTGTATGAGAGTGCGGCGCGAATTTTAGATAAACTCTTTCAAGACCCTGAATCGTTAGAGGCACTGCAAGAATCCAAAGAAGTGGTGAACGGCTTTATAGAAGCGGCATTGAGTGACCCCGGTGCCGTACAGTCGCTGATGAAAATAACGGCGCATGACTACTATACGCATACGCACTCGATCAATGTGAGTATTTATGCCATCTGTTTGGGGACGTATTTAGGCTTTAGTGAAACGGCATTATCCGATTTGGGGATGTCGGCACTGCTACATGATATCGGTAAGAGTCAAATTGATTATGACATTATCAATAAAAATGGAGCATTGAGTGATGAGGAATTTGCTCAAATGAAGAATCATGCTGCTTTTGGATATGACATCGCATTACATCTGGGTATTACCGATCGAGGCATTCTCTCAGGCATCCGACATCATCATGAGAAAATGGATGGTCACGGCTATCCTGACGGTATTGAGAAAAAGAACATTTCGCGTTTTGCCCGTATTGTTGGTGTGTGTGATGTCTTTGATGCCTTAACAACCAAACGCTCCTACAAAGACCCTTTTAGCTCTTTTGACGCTCTAGCACTGATGAAAAAGCGCATGGATACGCATCTGGATATGGATGTTGTCGATCAATTTATCATGATGTTACGAGATCGAGAGTAAGATGATGTATGTAGCACTAAAGGAATGAAATGAGTAAAATGACGGTAGCCGAGGCAGCGGCACACTTTAATGTATCTAAAGAGGCAATTCATAATCGGATTCGTCGCGGTAGTATTGACTGTATTATTGAGAACGGCGTGAAATATGTGGTGACCGGAGAGGAAGCGACTTCTAGTAGCAAACAAGAGAGTCGTTATTATACGTACATTGAAGAAGAAAATGCCCGCCTTAAACAACGTATTGACAGCTTAGAGCACGAGACTACAAAACTGCGTGATCAGCGTGAGCAAATGCTCATTGAAGAGCGTCAAAAGATAGAGACGATCTATAAAGAGCGGGATGAGCAGCTTAAGAGTGTTCTTCAGGTGGTTGCTACGAAATTTTTGAGTCATATGAATGTTGATGCTGTTATTGACGATGCCGTTACGGCCGAGGTGCTTGAAGAAGAGCCCTTAAATCTTGTCTCTTTGAAGGACTTTTTAAAGTTAAAACACTACAAATCAAAGAAAAAAGCAAAGCTAAAACAACGTTTCAAGAGGGTGGCTCAAGCAGACAGTCGTATCGTAGTGAAAAAAGGCAAACTGTACCTTGACCCCCAAAAGTATGACTATAGTGATCTGCTGAATTAGTTTAGCGCCGTCTACGTCGTGCTGCTGTAGATCCCCGGTTGTCTTGCTCTCGTTTTTTGAGATTTAATTTTCGAAAGCAACTCTGACAGATAGGGTAGGGAGAATTCATCGGAAGGGTTTTGGCGCACTGACGGCATTTAGGTACAAAGTGACTCTGTTTTAAAGAGCGTTCAATAAAATGGTTCAGCGTATGACGACTCTGCATTGCTTCATGTTGGTTGAGAAAGAGTGTATCAAACCGGTAGCTTAACCAGAGGTAGAGTGAAATCTCTTTGACCATATCTTCGGCTTCGAGAAGTTCATCGCTACTTTGCGCAAAATCGTGAAGCAATACCGGTGGCTGGTAGTGTACCGGCTGTTGACGCTCAATGGCACGAATATAACGTTCATAAGCGGCAATGATGTAGGGCGATTTAAAATTTAGTGGTGCACATGCCAGATGATATTTGGCAGCTAAATCGAGATCGAAATGATCTACGATGGTGGCAGCTTCAAGCATGCCTTCTAGGTTTGCGGCTCGAAACGGACCACTGAACTGCATGTGTTTAACAAAAAAGTTGAGAATTTCAAAGAGGGAATTTTCTTCTAAAATGGAGCCGACAAGGCGAATATGCTCTAGTGATGCCATCACGTTGAACGGTAGGGCAATAGCATTGGCATTTTGATGAAACTTTTTTTGAATAATACCTAAGACATCAGGTTTTAATGCACCGACATAACCGATGTGACTCAAACCGTAACGACCGGCCCGACCGGAGATTTGATGAATCTCACTCGCACTGAGTTCGCGATCTTTGACGCCGTCAAACTTTTGGGCTTTGTAAAATAATATGGTGTCAATAGGAAGATTCATCCCCATAGCAATGGCATCGGTAGCAACAAGAATTTCTGTCTCTCCTTCGCGAAAGCGTCGCGCCTCTTCTCTGCGTACTTCAGGACTTAAATTTCCATAAATTACGCTCACTTCATAGTAGCGGGAGAGCTGTTGTTTAAGTTTTAAAACATCACGCCGGGAGAAGGTGATAACGGCGGTATGGGGCTTTATCTGTGCAATTGGTGTAGCACTTTTTAACAGAGTTAACGGGTTTTTTCTACTAAAGTGACGAATCTGTAAAGGCTCATTTAAATATGCAGCAAGCTCTTCAATAGCATGAATAGTATTGTCAGAACCGGTCATAATGACCGTGCTAGCCGGAGCACCGATAATGGCATTGGCCCAGGCCCATCCGCGATCACGATCACCAATCATTTGTACTTCATCAATGACACAGACATCGACATCGACTTCAAAGTTGAGCATCTCAATAGTGGAGCTGATATGGGTAGCATCATCATCTAAAATTTGTTCTTCCCCGGTAATCAAGGAGGCATTAAGCCCTTGTGCTCGTAATGTCTCATACCCTTCAAGGGCTAAGAGTCGTAGCGGTGCCAAATAGTACCCGGTATGTGCTGCTTGTAATGTCTGCATTGCCTCATAGGTTTTGCCGCTATTGGTGGGACCTACATGTAAAATTAGCTGCCGTTTGAGCGTGCGTGCCGGGGGAAAGAGGTTCTTAAAGTCGCGAATGGTTCGAGCGAGGAGCTCCTGACGTTGGCGTTTGAGTAGATCTTTTTGAATGGAACGGTTGAAATCGAAGAGGACAATGCGCTTTATTTTTGCTGAGAGGGTAATGGAGTCTTTCAGATAGGGAAGCAAAAATATGTAGATTTTTTGATGCAGCTCTTCCTGACTTAGTTGTAGCAGCTCCGCTTGTTTGCGGCACTGTTCTATGATAGCATTGAGCTCAAGAAAAAAGGTCGCCGCTGCTTCTTTGGCAGCAGTATCAACGGCACGGTGGCATGTAAGTTCTTTCTCATGCCAGATGGCGTAAAGCAGGTTCTGTTTATCCAATGAGAGGTGTAACTCAAAGCCAAGAGTGTGGCTTGAGTAAGGTAGTGTTAGAGAGCTGTTTGCACTCAAAACCACCTCGTGATCAAACTGTTTTACCGAAGTAACAGAAGCATTATGACGCAGCAGTGACAGTAAGAGTGCATCACTAAGTTCCGGAAGTGCAACCGGAGCATGTGGCGGGGTCTGTTTTAAGGCTTGAAGGATTTGTGAGGGACTGAGGTAAGTATGTGTCGGCGTCAGCGTTGCCAAAAAGGCATCTAACTCCTGCTGTTTGGATTGGGTTAGGTGCTGTTTTAGTTCAGTGATTTGAGAAATCAGCGTATCGCTCTGCTCCTCTTTTAAGTAAGTAAAAGCAAACGGCTTGGTGGTGAGTACGACAATTTTCTCAAACTGCTCATTGAAAATATGGTAGTGAAGCAGTGCATGAAATTCCAGAGCATCTTCAAGATTAAACCTGCCTTCAACGCGTTGTTCAATTAGCGTTCGCTTTTTTTCATAACGAATATGCTCAAGTTTGGCCTCCATTTTATAGCGGTTTATTTTTTTGCTGCGAACATCAATAAAGGCGTTAAAAAGCAGTGCCTCCTCTTCGGCGGTTGTATCCATCTCTTCTAAAATCGAGGCAATCTTTTCACTCCGCAGTGTCGGCTGTTCTTTAATTTTTGTAGCGGTGTAGATAGTACCGTCTGCTCGGAAAAAATCGACAATATTGGAGCGCATGTGGGTGTCGGATTCAGACCAGATTCGACGGATACGTCGTATGAGATAGTCTCGTTCATAGTGATCGGGCATGAGTGCAATAAAGTGAAAAAGTTCACTTAACGTGGAGGTGGAAACCCGTTCAATACCCTCATCAAACCCGTCTCCGTCAAAATAGTGTCGAATTTGCTGATTGAGTTTGAGCTGCTTTTTCTTTTTACTGCCCATGAATTGCTCTTAAAATAGTTTTGTTGTGACATTATAATAGACTTCTTGAAAAACTCCTAACCTTTCATCTGGCGTTATGGTTTTTTAGCGTTGATAATGATATAATCACGAGATTATGTCACTAAAGGAATATTATGAAAAAAATTGTACTCATCTCATTGGCAACAGCATCGTTACTATTTGCTGCAGAGGGAGATAGACCACTAAAAACACATACCGAGTTTTCACTGGTAGATGCCAACGGTAATACCGATAATACGTCATTGGCGTTTGAGCTCAAAGCAGACAAAAATTATGGTAAACATGAGTTTCGTGCCGATGCCAATGCGTACTACACGAAAGAGAGCGATACGGCTACAAAAAACAAATGGATGCTAGAGCTCAATTATGACTATATGATTACCGATAGGTTTTCATTTAATTACCTTATCGGCTATAAACGGGACAAATTTTCGGGTTTTGATTACCAGTTCTACACCGGACCGGGGGTTGGCTATAAAGTAATTGATACACCGGTGCATAAGCTCAATGTGCAGGCCAATCTGCTTTACTCCATCGATCAGTATGAAGGAGGTGGGGAGAAAAATGATTATTTGGGTTATGGTGCCGGACTCAATTATGAGTGGCAGGTGGCTGAGAATTTGAAGTTTAAACAGGACTTGAAATACCGTGGTAGTTTTGATGATTCTGAAAATTATTTCATCAACTCCAAAAGTGCCATTGAGAGTAAGTTAGGCGGACTCTTTTCCATGGGAATTAGTTATGCCGTAGATTATGCTAATTTACCGGCTGCAGGAAAAACATCAACCGATAAGACCCTTTTGGCGTCATTAATTATTGACTATTAGTCTCTTTGGATGCACTGCTACGCAGCAGTGCAAAAGAGCACAATGCGACGCCAGAAGCGACCAAAAAGAGTTGTGTCGGCCACAGCTCATAGATATATCCCGCACCGATAGCTCCAAGAAACCCTCCCAAACCGTATGAAATTCCAAAAAAGAACTGCTGTGCCAGTTTTTTGTGTGCATAGAGTGTAAAAAGATAGCTAATGGCTGCAGAGTGAAAGAGGGCAAAGCTCAGTGCATGAATGGTTTGTGAGGTAAAGAGCAGGGCAATATTGGTGGGAAAGAGAAAGAGCAGTAGCCAGCGTAGTGCGGTAAAAGCTGTTGTAAACTGTAAAATGCCCAGTAGGTTTTTTTTCAGAAGGGGACCTTGAAAATAGAGCATAACAATCTCTACGATAACACCAAAACTCCAGAGATAGATGGTCATGTCCAAAGAGATGCCCTGTTCCGTCTCGTAAATTGTAAAGAAGTTATAGAAGGCACCGAAGCTCACCTGCATCAATAGTAAACCGCTCCACAGTCTCCAGCGCTGAAAAATGGTGAAACGATCAGCCGTATCGGTAGTGTCATTGTGAATTTGTGCCGTCTCATGTCGGGCAATGATATAGCCAAAAAGTGCCGTTGCCGTAGCCATAGTAATAAGATAGATAATGGCTGTTTTTGGGGTATTTAAAAACTGAACCAGTAGCAACGCGACGGCAATAAAACCAACAGACCCGTAAAGCCGTACTTTACCATAGCGCTCTTTTCCTACCTGTTCTAAGGCAATGACTTCAATAAACGGAAGAATAAGACTTAAACCGATACCCAGACCAATATTGGCAATCAATAGCGCGTAAAAAATCTCGAGTGCAGGATAAAAAGCTATAGCACTCAGGCACAGTAGCAGCAGGGCATAGTTAAAAATATTACGATTGAGCTGCACCCCTTTAATAAAGGCAAAAGGAACCATAAAGCGTACTAGTGGTGCTGCAGCAAAGATAATACCGATTTCAGAAGGAGTATAGCCGACATTCGAGAGTACTTTGGGAAGAAAGATGATATGAACGGCAATAATAGCAAAATAGAAAAAATAAAAAAGGGCAAGAAGTACTGGCATTAATCGGCGTGAATAACGGCAGTACGGCTGATGAGGTCATGTAGCGTGCGTTTGTCACGGCGAAACAGCCCTATAAAAAATCCTATTAGGGTGATCGCCGAGAGAAAATAGCCCAAAAAACGGACAATGAGTTGAAAATAAGAAGCTGTCTTAAGGGTTGTGGCATCGACTACCTTGGAGTGTGCTAGCTGTTTTCCGGGTGTTTTTCCATTCCGATGCCATAAAAAGACATAAATGCTCATCATGAAAATTACATGTAACAGTGAAATCAGTGGATCGGGGGCATTGGTGAGCGCTGCTTCATTATGGGCAATCACATCAAGTGCAGTGGCACGTTTCATCTCATCCCGTCCAAATACCATCATCATAAACAGACTGACGGGTATGCCAATCATAAAAAGATCGGTAACAAACCCTAGGGCTCGTGTCCAAAAACCGGCAAAAAGTCGTTGCGGTATGGATGCATCGGTCTCTTTTTTAGGGAAGTTTTTTTGTTTTACATTGCGCCATCTCATGCTGGCATTATACACTTTTTCAAGGGCTAATGTAAGAGGCGTAGCCAGGATTATGCAGTAGAATGTTAGAAACCATTATTTACAAATAGTTAACTAAAGGGCAGTATACTTTTGTCATCTCAACAATGAACGTTGAAGAGATGCTTTTTAATCAACTCCTAGTATTCAAAAAGTGGTTTTAGGCTGTAGTGTTTGAGCCTAAAACTGCAGATTCCTTCAAATATTAACAGCTATTTTGTTTTTCGTGCGTGGCGTTTTCGCTCTGTTGCATCAAGATATCGCTTGCGGACACGAATGCTTTTGGGCGTCACTTCGAGCAGCTCATCTTCTTCAATCCACTCCAGTGCTTTTTCCAGATTCATGTCACGCGGTGGAACGAGTTTGATGGCATCATCGGCACCGCTGGAGCGGACATTGCTCTGCTGTTTTCCCTTTATGGGGTTGACTTCAAGATCGTTAGAACGACTATGCTCTCCAATAATCATACCGGAATACACTTTAGTCTGGGGTTCAATAAACATCACCCCACGATCTTGCAAGTTAAAAATAGAGTAGGCCAGTGCAACGCCGGCTTCCATGGAAATTAGTGCCCCGTATTGACGACTTTCTACGCTTCCGGAATGGGGTCGGAATTCTAAGAAGGAGTGATTCATCACCCCTTCACCCCGTGTGTCGGTCAGAAACTGTCCCCGAAAACCGATAAGCCCGCGTGCCGGTATTTCAAACTCGATGCGGGTAAAACCTTCTCCCATGGGTAGCATAGATTTCATCTCTGCTTTGCGTTTACCCAGACGTTCAATGACGGTACCGCTAAAATCTTCGGGCGTGTCAATGACTAAGTGCTCAAACGGTTCGCATTTGACCCCTTCAATCTCTTTGACAATGACCTCCGGACGGCTGATTCCAAATTCAAAATCTTCACGACGCATATTTTCGGCTAAGACGGTAATCTGCAATTCCCCTCGACCCGATAC
>JALUJE010000004.1 GCA_027057185.1 Helicobacteraceae bacterium
CATTAAAACCGAAGTCTCGTCATGCCAAGGTGAAAAGTGTTCTTAACGGCAAGGTTATTCTTGCCAAGGGAACGCCACTGCTTGACAATGTTGTCATCATTGAACATGCTAACGGCATGCATACCATCTATGCCTATTTAACACAGATTGCACCGACAATTAAAAAGGGAACCCGACTGAAAAAAGGTTCGGTCATCGGACGTGTCAATAAAGAGCTGATGTTTGAGGTCACACAGCAAAACTACCATATCGACCCTATGCAACTCATCCACTAAAATGGCCAGACTGCCTTAAGAATTTTCGTGCCCCATCCTTGCTGCGTTGCTCTGTCAAGCTCTCCTTGGGAACTGTAAGAGATTTTGGCATCACTGATTTTATCGGAGCTAATCTGATTGTTCTGATCAATATCATACGGGCGGATTACTCCACTGATCTGAATAATCTGCTTCTCATCATCAATGAGCATATCCCGTCGTCCGGCAATAAAATAGTTACCGTTTTCAAGTACTTTAATAATGCGCGCTGAAATAGTCGTTTTAAACGATGCTGCCTTACTATAGGATCCTTTTCCTGCAAAAGAACTGCTGGAGTTGGCATTAAACCCGATGTTAGTCAATCCACTGGCTTTATTCATCAAAGACGACACTGCGCCGTTATTGCCTCCTGCGCTAAAGGTACCACCGCCAAGTTGCGTGGTATCACTCTCAGATATTTTTTTGTTAACACTGTTGGAACTGTTTGTATTTTCCGTGATACTGACAGTGACAATATCATTAACATGCATCGCCTTATGGTCGGAAAAAAGTGGATTGTCACCTTGTCCAAAAATACTACCACTGGATGCAAAATTATTTTCTTCCTCTTTAGAAGGCATCTGCTCGACATACTCCGGCGGCTTAAAATCCAGTTTAGGGTCACTTAATTTCGCAGTACAACCACTAAAAAGCGTTAACATGGTCATAAATAACAGAAGTACATTTATCATTCAATTGTCTCGCATTATAATTTTGATAAAATTAAAGCAAATTTAGTTCCAAGGAAAAATATGACGCTTCGTAATCAGATAAAAGAGGATATTAAAACAGCTATGAAAGCCAAAGATACTGCCAGACGTGATGCACTACGTCTGCTTGATAGCGCCATGAAACAGATTGAAGTTGATGAGCGAAAAACCTTAAGCGATGATGATGTCATCGCCATTATTGCCAAACAGGTCAAACAACGCCATGACTCTGCCACACAATACCGAGATGCCGGTCGCGATGATTTACTGGAAAAAGAGCTGGCGGAAATTGCCATCTTTGAAACCTATCTGCCGCAACAGTTAAGTGATGATGCTCTACGTCGTGCCCTTGAAGAGATTATTGCGCAAACCGGAGCGCAGAGCATGAAAGATATGGGAAAAGTAATGGGTGCCGCTAAAAAAAGCATTGGCAATGTAGCAGACGGCAGACGCATCAATGAATGTGTCAAAGCATTACTGGGATAAATTTACATGTATTTTTATATTCCAAAATACCAGATGGTACTTTGGGCACGCTCTCAGGAAGGACACCCCTCACCTGTTTTAAGGCAGTGTAGCGCATGCTCAACATTCTCCTGACGCATCAGCGACTCACCAACTAAAAAGGCATCAACGCCCGCTTTATGGAGATCTGGAAGTTGTCCATGTTCGTAAATACCACTTTCAGCAACAATGATTTTACCGTTGGGAATCAGCGGTATGAGCTTGTGACACAGCTCCATATCCATCTCGAATGTTTCTAGGTTTCGATGGTTAATGCCAATAATGTCGGCACCGGCATAAATAGCTTTGGTCAAATCACTTTTATCGTGAATTTCAACCAGTGCTTCCATACCCAAATGCCGGGTATAGTTCAGCAGTGATTTTAGCTCTTTACGACCCAATGCTTTGGCAATCAAAAGCACAAAATCGGCTCCATACACCAATGCCTCCACCAGCTGATACTCTGAAACAATAAAATCTTTACGCAGCAGCGGAATACCGACATACCGACGAATACCCGAGAGATATTCCAGATCTCCTTGAAAAAAGTGTGGTTCGGTAAGTACCGAAATGGCATTGGCACCGCCGCGCTCATACCCCTGAGCAATAGCAAAAGGATCAAAATCTTCACGAATTACTCCTTTAGAAGGGCTTGCTTTTTTGACTTCGGAAATAATACGGTACGGCTCATCTTCTGTAGCTATCAAAAAAGGTCGTACGTCTCGTGGGGCTCGTGCATTAAAAGCCAGTGAACGTCCCAACCAATCTATGGTGTACTCTTTTTGGCGAATGGCCAGATCTTCTCGGGTTTTTTTGATAATATCGTCTAAAATCATCTACTTCGTTTCCTCTAAACATTTTTCTATGGCATTCATATGTTCTTGAACCTCTGTGTCGTCCTTGCCCAAAGTCGCAATGACTTGCTGCATGAGCTCATATGCCTCTTGACAGCGATGTAGCTTGTAATACCCCCACGCTAACGAGTCCAAATAAAATGACGACTCCGGCTCTACTTTCAGTGCACGTTTTACATATGCAATCCCCTCTTTTACTCCCAAATCATGGTCAATCATCAGGTATCCCAAATAATTTAAAAAAAGCGGATCTTCATTTTGTATCACAACCTCTTTTAAAGTACGCATGACATGATGAAGAGTTTTCAAATTCTCTTTATCGTTACTGGCTTCATACTCAAAAATCACACTTTGCCCCAAAAATGAGCTCTCGGCACTCTCTTCATAAATTTTTCTTGCCAACTTGGCTGCTTTGGTATAGTTTCGTGCATTCACATACAGTTGCAACAGCATCTTATCATTGGCATGATATTTTTCTAAAAACATAATGAGTTTTGGAAATTCTTGCTGATACCGATAAATATTGATTATGGCCTCGGCAACGCGCGGATCTCTTTTTGTCTCATACATACGAAGATAAATGGAGAGCATCCCTTCTATATTGTTCTGATTACTGTAAAATCCCGCTAAACGGCTACATACAACCTGAGAACAGCCGTGAAGTCTGTTATGTGTCTCTAGGTAAGAGATGGCATCTTCTTTACGATCTAGGTTGACATAGAGCGTGACGGCTAACGTATCTAAAATTTTTTCATTATATGCAATGGCATAGGCACTTTCTAAATACTTGATTGCCATATTGTAGTGCTCTTCTTTTTGGTAGATTTCACTCACGAGCAGGTAATCGCCCTCTTCCTTGGTAATCTCCAGCAGTTGCAAAGCAAGCTGTTTGGCCTCGTCCAGACGATTTTGTTTTATTAGCGCCGCAATTTTAAAGCGCATCAGTTGCGGTAACGGTGTGGTTTCTTTTTGCAGATACTGTGTCGTACGTGCAATGACATCATCATAGCTGTCGTTATCAAGAAGCATCATCATACTACGGTACAGATATTCATTATTTTTGGTGTTCTGGTACAAAACGTCATAATATTGCGATGCCTCAGCATAGTGCTGATTGACCTCAGCATCGAGCGCATACATAATATACTCGTCTTCCTTGGCAAACGAGTGTATGGGTTGCACCGTAGGCTGCGGTTCATAACGGACACACCCAGAAAAGAGCAGTAACAGTAGTAGTAGCGGCACCCATTTAATCATCGACAATCCCCGGACACTCATCATGAAGTTCTTGCATATTGGTTTTAAAATAGTCCCAAAACGGAAAGGTGCGGCACTGCTGCGGACGTACATCATACACCAAACATCCTCCTGCGTCTCGAGAGTAGAAAATACAGTCATACGACATACCAACGCGTTGCTCTTTGAGTGTATATTTATACCCTTTTTTTAGTAAATAGTGTTGTGCAAACAATTGTTTTTCCATCTGCAAATGCGCCGCCATGGCTTCCACCTCGGAACGTGTAACGAAAATATTACCGCTCTCTCCCGTACAGCATCGTCCGCCGCACTCAGCACATGCAGTGGTATCAAATGCATATGCAAACCCTTGTTGCCTGATTAAAGTCGACATTTTATGCTGTGCGTCCTTGCTTTTTGGTAAACCTGTTGCGCCTCACGAGAAAATTCACTGCCCTCAAATGCAACAAACGGTGGTAATGTTTTCATTAATGACTTTGAATTTTTTCGTGCATGTACCATTACCAGAGATGCATTTCTATCCAATTTTGAATGGACAAATTGTACCGTAACAACCCTTAATTTCACGGCACTCAACTCAGCACAAAGCAGTGCAAATTGTGACGGGTCATAACAGAAAATAAAATGACCTTGAGGTTTCAACAGAACTGCGACATTTTTAAAAAAATCCTGAAGCGGTAAGTGGATGTTGTAGCGCGCCGTATGACGCATACTGTCACTGCTTCGCGATGCACCGTCATGATAAAACGGTGGATTCGAAACAATATAGTCATAACCCAAACTGTCTTCAAAGGTTAAAAAATCCTGATGGTGTATTTTACATGTAATGTTATTGACTCTGGCATTATGCGCGGCGTATGTTGCAAATGCTTTCTGTTTTTCTACCATTTCCAGTGTTGTTTTTGGAAAATCTCGCGCTAGCAACAGACCAATAACCCCACTGCCGGAGCCGACATCCAGTACTCTGCCTTTGGGTGCCAAACGACCAATAAAATCGTACAAAAAGAGGGAGTCGCTGTTGTAGCAATAACTCGACTCCGGCTGATAAAGCAGCATCCGTCCCCTTCTTTGGTATAATTTTGAAATTATACAACTTCAAGGTTAAATCATCATGATAATTATTCCCGCACGGCTTGCATCAACCCGTTTTCCTCAAAAAGTCCTTGCCGATATCGGCGGTCTTCCCATGGTAGTTCGTACTGCCAAAGCGGTTGAGCATCTTGATCGTGTTGTGGTTGCAGCAGATGATGATAAAATTATTGCGACATGCAAACATTACGGTATTGAAGCAATGCTCACCTCCGATACTCACAAAAGCGGAACCGACCGCATTAATGAGTGCGCCAATCTTTTACAGCTTGATGATGACGATTTGGTTATTAACATTCAGGCTGACGAACCCTTTATTGAACCCGAAGTACTCTCCAAGCTCATATCACGCCTCAATGCCCTTAAGCAAGCTCGTACACCGTTCATTATGGGAAGCTGCTATAACGCCATCAATGCCGAAGCCGCCCAAGACCCCAATCTGGTAAAAGTCGTCTTGGACTCCGAACACAATGCCCTCTATTTTTCCCGTTCCCTCATCCCTTACAACCGTAGCGGTAGTGCTACTTATTTTGGACATATCGGCATCTACGGCTTCACCAAAAGAAGCCTTCATGAGTTCTGCGCTCTTGATGATGCCCCAATTGAAGACATAGAAAAACTCGAACAACTCCGGGCTGTTTATCATACTAAAAAAATTGCCATGGTCAAAGTTGCCAGTACCGGTTTTGGTATAGACACCAAAGAAGATTTAAAAAGAGCTATAGAGATTTTTCTTTAAAAACAGTCCCTATTTTACTGGAGTTTTTACTTTTGGGAAGATCACCTTCTCATCTCTTTGCTTTAGATAATATATAATGTATCAAAAAAAGGAATACTATGCCAAAGAAGCAGATGCCTCTAACCAAGTTCAAGCACGCATAGCAAAAACACTAAAGGCAATAGGCAAATAAAAGGTTTAGCAATGAACATATCAAACTACATCAAGATCAACGACCACATAGCAACAGCAGGACAACCCACAAAAGAAGAGTTTAAACAGATTGCCAAAGAGGGTTTTGAAGTGGTAATAAACCTAGCAATGCATAACAAAGGTGCATTAAAAGTAGAAGATGATAAGTTTATTGCTCCTGCTGAATATGAACCCAACGAAGTCTGGCAGGAGATTTTAAATATGGATTTAAAGGAGAACAC
>JALUJE010000005.1 GCA_027057185.1 Helicobacteraceae bacterium
AGGTTAATAATTAATATAATCCAAATTTATTATCTTTTCGCTTGAAAAGTACACGTGTTTTGTCATCTTTATCGATAAAAATCAAAAATTGCTTGTTGCTCTCTTTAAGCATCTCCAGCGCTTCTTCGATTTCAAGCGGTTTATACAAGTCGAGCTCCATCGGTACGATCTCGTCGACATCTTCTTCATGAATATCTGAATCAACAATCTCTTCAATATTGACATTGGCAATTTCACTCGGTTTGCTTACTCTGTGGTCTGTCATTTTATCGTGATGGCGTCTGAGCACCTTTTGCGCACGGTCAACCGCCAAATCGATAGCGGCATAAACATCTTTATCTTTTTGCTTGATCACAACCGTATTTTTCTGAGGAAGGTTGATTGTGAATTCAACAGTATACCCTTTTTTGCCGTTTTTCTCATCTGCAGAAACGACCACTCTGGTAGAGATAATATCCAGGTTGTACTTTTTCAAAGACTCCACCGCACTTTGGATGTGTCCTTTGATAGCATCTGTTAATTCAAATTGTCTTCCGACGACGCTCATATTCATAATTCCCTCCTTAAATGGAATATATACATCCATAATTTTACAGGAAACTCAATTTGATAACGGTTAAAAATAGAATTTAAAACTATTTTTGTTTTCTTCTTGATATTTAAAAATACTCAATAGGATCCTCTGCATAATGCTGCTTCTCTCAACTTACACATCTATTCGTTACGTAAAGTCGAAAGTACATCGATCTCCGTCGCTTTTTTGGAAGGGTAAAAGGCGGAGAGCAAGACAATCAACACTGCGCCAACAAGAATAGAGATAAAATCAACAGGTGAAAGATCGAGCGGCAGTTTACTCGTTCCGTACACATCGGCAGGCAACGTGACGATATCGAAATGCCCGAGTATATACAATCCCAAAAGCCCCAGAAAAGTACCAAACAGTATCCCCGCCCCGCCAATCACCGTACCAAGCCAGAAAAATGCTTTTTTGATCTCATTTTTACTCGCCCCCAGAGAGAGCAAAAGCGCGATTTCACGCCGTCGGTTCATGACTGTCATGAGCAATGAACTGATGATATTGAGCGACGCCACCAGAATAATCAGCATCAGGACGATAAAAAGCGCTTTCTTTTCCATCGCCATGGCGGAAAAGAGGTTGCCATTTTGCTGCCACCAGCCTATCGCCGCAAGATATGGCGGCAAGAAAGCTTTGATCTCTTTGATTTTCTCCATCGGATTTTTACAGCTGACATGGATACCGTCATATTTGTTGCCGGTTACTTTCAAAACTTTGGAGAGTGCACGAAGCGTTGTATAGACATAAGCGTTGTCATATGCCTGCATACCGGATTTGAAGCTCCCTTTGTAACGAAACCGTTTCATGACAGGCATCAGCGAAAACCCGCCGGGCTGGGTTTGTGTGAAAATAAGCGTCACTTTCTTACCCGGTTCCATCATGAAGGTATCGGCGATCCCCTGACCGGTAATCATATCGAATGTCGAAAGGTCTTTGTCTTTGACTGCATCCGCAACAATATGGTTTATCTTTGCTTCCGCTTCAAAATCGACACCGAAAACGACGGCGCCTTCCATGCGATCTCCCTCTTTGATAATCGCCTGTGTATTTAGGTAGGGACTTAAAATGA
>JALUJE010000006.1 GCA_027057185.1 Helicobacteraceae bacterium
GATTCTCTGCATCACTTCACTCCCCACACCGTGAGCGTACATAATGGGAAGCAGTCCTGCTAAAATGGCAAAAACGGTCATCAGTTTGGGACGGACACGCTTCACGGC
Source organism: Helicobacteraceae bacterium (assembly GCA_027057185.1). GTDB lineage: Bacteria > Campylobacterota > Campylobacteria > Campylobacterales > Sulfurimonadaceae > QNZR01. The sequence goes on from JALUJE010000006.1 coordinate 109, forward strand.
ACCTTCGTAAATCGCATCGTTAATCTGTTGTACGCTCAAGGTTGCACCAAATTTCTCTTTCGATTCTTCCAGACTCTCCTGCAAATACACAATCATGACAATAGCCGTTTCAGCTGCTACGCCCAAGAGTGCCAAAAATCCGACAATCACAGCAATACTCATGCTAAAATTGAGCAGGTCAATATAGAGAAGTCCTCCCAAAAGGGCAAACGGCAGTGTACCAAAGACAATCAGTGTCGGAACCAGCTGTTTGAGAGCAAAAAAGATCAATACCAAAATCAGTAAAAGCACCGTTGGAACAATCCAGATAATTTTCTGCATAGCCGACTCCAGATATTCCGACTGTCCTGCCCACTCAATGTAATACCCCGGCGGCATCGTAATATCATCTAAGAGTACTTTGGCATGTTCTTTATACGCCGTAGCACTGATGCCGGTTTTTGGTGTAATATAGATGAACGTTACGGGCATACCCATTTCACTCTTAATGACAGAAGCACTCTCTTTGTAACGTACGGTGGCAAAGGTATGCAGTGGAACAAAACCAAGTTTTGTTTTAATCTCAATATTGCCGATGTCTTCAAGGCTACGACGCTCTTCCTCTTCCAGACGCAGGCTCAGCGGGTAGCGTTCCAGACCCTGGTACATGGTACTGATTTTCATACCGCCAATGGCGCTTGACGTATATTGCAACACGGTCTCTTTATTCAGATCATACCGAGCCAACGCTGCCTCATCAATGTCAATATCAATATAATACCCGGCACTCGCCTGATCGGCAAACACCGATTGACTCGATTCAAAGGCTCTGAGCTTCGCTTCAATTTTCTGTGCCACATCTTGCATAATTTCAGCATCATTACCATAAAGTTTTATTCCCAGCGGCGTGCGAATACCGCTTAAGAGCATATCGATACGACCACGAATCGGATAGGTCCACGAGTTAATAAGTCCCGGAACCTGAAGGGCCGCTTCCATCTCATCCATCAGCTTCTCATAGGTCATTCCCTCACGCCATTGGGATTGGGGTTTTAGCGTAATAATTGTCTCAATCATTCCTAAAGGTGCCGGATCGGTCGCACTTTCTGCCCGGCCACCTTTACCAAATACCGTCTCGACCTCCGGAAAGGATTTTAATATTTTATCGGTCTTTTGTGTCAGCATTTTACTCTGATCGACACTGATACCATACGGTGTTACGGGCATATACATAAAGCTCTGCTCGTTGAGCATCGGCATAAACTCCCAGTTGAGTTTTTGATATAACGGGACAATAGCCACCAGCGATGCAACGACAAGAAACAGTACCAGATATTTCAGTTTCAGGCTGTAAATAAGTACCGGCCGATAGAGCCAGATAAAAAAACGATTCAGCGGATTGTTCCGCTCTGCAATAATGTGCCCTTTTAAAAAATAGACCATCAGCACCGGCACGAGTGTAATCGAGAGTAGCGCACCGGCACTCATGGCAAAGGTTTTGGTAAAAGCGAGCGGGCTAAAAAGCTGCCCTTCTTGTCCTGAGAGGGCAAAGATAGGCAAAAATGAAACTACCACCAACGACAGTGCAAAGAAAATAGGACGACCCACTTTTTGAGAACTTTTTAAAATGGCATCAATACGTTCAGCACCACTCATATTGGGTCGTATATTTTTATGGGCATTTTCAATCATGACAATAGAAGCATCTACCATCGCGCCAATGGCAATAGCAATACCACCCAAACTCATAATATTTGAGCCAATGCCAAAGAGTTTCATAAGCAAAAAAGCAAAACCAATGGTCAGCGGTAGAACAATTAGGACAATAAGTGCCGAACGTAAATGCAATAAAAATAGCCCAATAATGACCACCACAATAATGCTCTCTTCAATAAGTGTTGTCTTTAAAGTATTGACCGCTTTTTCAATCAACGACGAGCGGTCATACGTTGTCACCACTTCAACACCCTCAATTTTGAGTGCTGCCATTTTCTGTTTAATACGCTCTATGCTGCTGTAGACATCTTCGCCGTAGCGTAACATCACAATACCGCCGACAACTTCACCTTCCCCATTTAAATCCGCCATACCGCGGCGATTTTGCGGTACGCGTTCTACCCGGGCAATATCACCGATAAATAGCGGAATACCGTTACGGGTGGTGACTTTCAGATGGCGGATATCGTCTAAATCTTTCAGATATCCCTTTGCCTGAACCATCCACTCATATCCGTTTTGAATGACAATACGCCCGCCGGTATCATTATTGTTTTGCTTGAGTACATCGGCAATATCTTTAATACTCAATCCATACTGTACCAGAGTGTCGTTGCTCAGAGTCACCTGATACGTCGGTACAAATCCACCAATAGAAGCAACCTCACTGACGCCTTCAACACCTAAAAGCGCATATTTATAGTAGTAATCCTGCAGGCTACGAAGCTCTACCAGATTTTTGGTTTTAGAGACCAGTGCATACTCATAGACCCATCCGACACCGGAGGCATCGGGACCTAGAGACACTTCCATGCCCGAAGGCAGTTGCGAATCAATGGCAGAAAGCTGTTCTAATACCCGTGTTCGTGCCCAGTATAGGTCGGTTCCCTCTTTAAAGATGATATAAATAAGCGCATTACCATAAGTAGAAAATCCTCGAACCGTCTCAATGCCGGCAATAGCCAAAAACTGAGATACCAACAGATACGTTCCCTGATCTTCAATAATTTCAGGGCTCTGTCCTGCCCAGTTTACCTGAACAATTACTTGCGGCGGAGAGAGATCAGGCAGGGCATCAAGTGGTGTGTTTTTCAATGACCAGTAAGAACCCAGTACCAAAAACAGTGTTGCCATTAAGACCAAAAAACGATTCTCAATACTAAAGGCAATTATCTTTTCAATCATCTTCTATCCTTCAATACAGACCGTTTATCTGCGCGTCCGAGTCCATCATAAACAGAGCATTGTTAACGACTTCATCGCCTTCTTGTAAGCCCTCTATTATCATGTAGTTATTGGCATTTAAAGGTCTCACTTTGATAGCGACAGGTTCGTACTCTCCCTCATACTCCCCAACAACAAAAGCATAGAATTGCGCATTTTTGCGAATAACCGCTGTTGTGGGCAGTGTCAAGTACTGCTTCACCTTGGCATAAGCCGTTACGGTGGCATACATACCGGCAAAAAGATGATGCTTTGGATTGTCAACATGCAAACGTACACTCACAGTTGCCTCTTTGGGATTCATATTGGGGTAGCGTATGCCTCGCCGTGCCTCAAACTCCTCGTTTATACCTTGAACCTGGATACGAAATTTTTCAAACGTATCAAGCTGGTCAAGATCTTTTTGATACCAGGCCACTTCAACCCATACCGCATCTAAATTAACTATACGAAACAGCGTCTCTTTAGCGTTAAAGGCACCTCCTCTGTTGATATTCTTCTCAAAAAGATATCCGGAAACGGGGGCATACATTCGGGTTAACCGAGATACTTTGGAATTGACATGTAACTGGGCAATCTCCTTGGAGCTCACACCCAACAATAACAGTTTATCTTTACTGCTTTGCACCATCAGTTTACTCGCACGCTTTTTGTCGTAACGCAAGGCATTGATATAATCCTCTTTCGCTTTATAGACTTCTGGTGAGTAAATAGTGGCCAGCAACTCACCTTTACGAATTTTTTTGTAACGCACATCGGCATTGAGGTGTTCAACATAACCACCAAACCGGGGTACGACATCGATTATTTTGGACTCATCGACACGAACATAGCCATAGTTTGTACGGGTCACTGCCGTCGTGACCGATGTCACTTTAACCGTCTGAACATTAAACAGTTGCTCCACACTGATCTCTTTGGAAAGCAGCAACAGGGGCAACAGCAATAGTAGATATTTCACTCTTTTTCTCCAATCAGCGCACTGATCCGTGCTTGCGCGCTATAGTATCGTACAACAGCACCGATACGCTGTTCATCCAGTGCCAGTTTTCGTTCAATGAGTTCAAGATAATCTGTCATATCTGCACCACTGCGGATGGCAGCATCTGCCAACTCCAGCATATGATCTATCTGTGGCAGTGTCTCATCGGTAATAATATGCTCAACCGTGTAGGCATCCTGAAGCGCTGCATAGTGTGTCTGAAGCTGTGCACGTATCTGCAACCACCAGTCCGCTTCCACAAACGATGCCTCCAATACCTTTTTTTGTGAGGCTTCAATATCATGTGTTTCTCTACCATAAATCGGTAAGGTCATGCCCATGCTAATATTGACATAGTCATCAAAAGCAGCACGGTAATTATACGCAACACCGAGCGTGACATCGCTCTGACGTGCAAGCTTGGCAATAAGTACCTCTTTTTTAGCTTGCATCAATTGTGCTTTTTTAACATGATAATCACGATTATTTTCAAGCTGCTCTTCATACACCTGTAACGGTGTGAGTACTGTGACATGCAGATCCAGATCAAGGGTGGCAATATCGGTGTCGGCAAGGTAGCTTAAACGTGCTAAAAGTGCATGACGCGTACTCTCAAGCTTACTTTTTTTTATCTTGAGTTGAGAGAGACTTAATTCAGCAATCATCATCTGCATGTGACTGGTCTCATTGGTACGGCTGTATACCGCTTGAAGTTCCATACTCTGCTCTAACGTTTTCAGCAGATCATCAATTATCTTTAAGTCGGCATCATGCTCCCAAATAGCATAAGCAGTCAGTTTGATGGCTTTTACCAATGCCACCTCCGCAGCTTCAAGAGAGTGATATATCACATCTTTCCGTGCCTGCAATACCTCGTGCATTGCCTGACGTTTTCCAAAATACGGAATCTTCTGTTTCAAAGCAAGCGTAGTAGTTTGCATTGGCTCTACAGAGCGGTTCAGCGGATCGGTGATCAGGAGATCATTGATGCCCAGTATCACCTCAGGATTGTTAAAGAGTTCTGCCTTTGCCATAGCATCATCAAGAGTATTCATACGCTGCTCAATACTTTTCAGCGACGCATGCTGTAGCAGTGTGTTGGCAATAATGGCATCAAGTTGCTCCGCTTTCAGCAGGGTGGCAACCGTCAATAAAGTTAGGAATATCCCTCTCACGATATATCCTTTTATAGATTCACCGATGTTTTAATGCGTACCTTTTTACCCTCTTTGGGAATAACAAAAACATGGATCTGCCACGTGCCACCCATAGAAAAATTCAGCTCGACACGATAGTGCCCTTTTCCCAATGGTGCTGCAGTTACCTTGCTTTCCATATAGGGCATTCCCGGCATTGCCGGCATAAAAGCTTTTACCACGACGGTTGCATCACTCAGCACCTTACCCTCTCGAGTCAGTACTAGATCTATCACATTATTACCGACAACCAGAGGTTTTTCAGCACTGAGCTGTACTGTGGTAGTGCGTGAGAGTGCTTCTTTTTCAAATGCAGCGGCATGAAGTGACGCTACTACGAACATCATACTGAAAAGTAGTCCTAAACGTTTCATTATAAACTCCTAAAGTTAAGTTATAGGAGCATTGTAGTGAAGAAGTGTGCAGCATTTGTGCACATCACCATATTTACATGTAAAAATTATCGTTGCGTAGGCATGGCTTCTGAGAGTGAAAAATTACCCCGTTTGGTAGTACGAATAGTCGGATAGAAGGTTCCGACATCAATGGCAACATCGACTTTATAGTCAATAGCATCACTACGATCGTTGACCATCTTCTGAAAAAACCCCAAACTGCCAAAGAGATCGGGTGTGCCCGAGACACTCACGTTACCCTCACTATATGCCGCAATCACGGGGAGATCTTTTGCAACTCCCGTTAAAATACGATTACCTCCAAGCTCTACGGTATAGACCACTCCGTCAATATCTAGTGGAGTACGTCCCGTATTAACCACACGCATGGTAATCTCAAAACGTGGAACAATCCCGCCAGAAGGCAGTACCTTAAACCCGCTGATACTAACGGTGGGCTTGGCAAGTTCCGGCTGCAATCCTGCACAACCGACCATAAAAAGAAGCAACAGTACGGAAAATATAGGTAGCGGTTTCATCTTACTTGTTTCGCTTTCGTGATGCTTTTGCCAGTTTGGCTTTTTTTTTCGCTTTGGCTTTGGCACTGCTCAAATGAGCCACCTTATTTGCATTCACGACCTGTTCGTCATGCACGTTCTGTTTTGCCTGAAATGCCCCGTGCACTGCTTTTTTCTGTTGTCCGGCAAGATATGCCAACTTGTGACCATTTCCCGAATCGATACTTGAACTGTTATCTCTACCCATGTGTTACCCTGTTATGTAATAGTAATAACAGTATAGTCACTCTCGTATAAAAATGCTCTAAATATGCCATTTTAATTTGTAGTTTTTGGGGTATTATGACACGCAACTATCATAATCACCGTGCTCTTCATGCTATAATGACAACAAAAAAGGTCAGCCATGTCACATTGTACAGAACTTCATGAACTGCTAACACAGACAGTTCTTCCTGAAATTTCATCGATTCTATCACAGATGCAAACCTATGCTTCGCAGCATGATATTACCCCGGAAATGGCACAAGACCAAGCAGGTATGCAAGCAATGTTTGAGAACTTCAACAACATTGTTACCGCCATTAATGCCCAGGAAATTACCGCAGCAAATTGCGAATCACTTTTGAATGAGCTGAACATGATGCGTCAAATGGAACACGACGTTCAATCCTAACACTCATGAAACTGTTACTACTAGAAGACGATGCGGTTCTATCTGACATTTTGCTCGATTTTTTACGTGAATTTTATGACGTTGACTATGCTTTTGATGCCCAAGAAGCTACCACACTCTTAGAGCAACACCACTACGATCTACTGATTTTCGATATTAACGTCCCGGGAAAAACCGGTTTGGAACTGCTTAAAGAGCTACGAGATTTTCATATGACCACACCCGCCATTGTCATTACTGCGTACCATGATGTCAGCTATCTAAAACAGGCGTTTGAAACGGGAGCACACGACTACATTAAAAAACCCTTTGACCTAGAAGAGCTGCACAGCCGCATTGAAAACAGCAGACGACTGTTCCATATTGAGCATTCTGATATTTTCAACATTACCGACACCATTACCTACAATCCTCAAAGTACCTTGCTACGAAACGGTGAAAACACCTACACGCTTACGGCAAAAGAGGCGGCGATTCTCACCTACTTTCTCACGCATTCACACCGAACCATCAGCAATGAAGAGCTCATGCAAAATCTCTGGAGCTACGAAGAGATGCCCAGTGATGCTACCATTCGCTCACATATTCGCACACTGCGAGAAATGTTGGGTAAAACACTCATTGTGACCGTACGAAGCATTGGGTACCGTCTGGAAAGTACCTCCTCGCCATGACCCGCCTTGAAAAACGCTCATTTTATGCCTTTTTGGGGATCTATCTTATCTCTTCTGTGCTCTTTTTGACCCTCGCAATGTTCTGGTTTTATATGGCGCAACGCAGCAGTGAAGAGAGTATGCTCTACTATAAGATGCGCCATCTGGCCGATACCGTCAACTCCGACGTCATCACCGCGCACATGCAAGAGCGTCCCTTTCACCTCAGTAATATTCCGCCACACTACCATGTGGCGCTCTTTAGTGCTGATAAAAAGCTGCTTTACGGTACACCACTGCATTTACATGTAGATTTTAACCGGACGTTCTATTTTGACTCTAACAACTCCGTGCTCGTCTCTACCGGAGCCAACGAGCATCTTGGCGTCCACTATGTTATTGTACAAACGCAAGAATTTAAAGAGATTCTTCATCAATTGCAAAGAGATATTTTATGGATGAGTCTCATCATTTTTAGTGTGATTGTCCTGTTGGCAATTATATTATCAAAAATTTTTATGCGCCCCATCCACAAAAAAATGCAGGAGATTGAAACCTTTGTCAAAAATACCGCACATGAGCTGAACACGCCCATTAGCGCTCTGATGATGAGTACCTCACGCGCACAACAAAAAAAAGTGTACGATGAAAAGATTATTCGCAATATCTCCATTAGCACCAAACAATTGCATGATATGTACCGTTCCTTGACGTATCTCAGTTTTGAACAGCATGGTGAAGCCGATGAGTCTATCGATTTTTTTGATATTGTCACACAATCCATTGCCCACTTCAATGAACTGCTCGAAAGCAAACATATCACCGCCACATTTGATGGTGAAGCGTGTCTTGTCCTGATAGCACCGAGCAAAGCCACCATGCTCATCAACAACCTATTGGGCAATGCCATTAAATACTCACCGCCACACACAACGATTGTCATGACACTGCACCACAACTGCTTTCGTATTACTGACAGCGGTATTGGTATCTCTCCGGAAAAACTTACGAGCATCTTTTTACGTTTTCGTCGTGCCAATGCCTATGCCGGCGGCTTTGGAGTAGGACTGAGCATTGTTAAAAGTATCTGCGAACATTACAATATACATGTAAACGTCACCTCCAAAGAAGATGCAGGCACCACCTTTACACTAACGTTTTTACAGGTCCATCCAACCTGAGGTAGATGCGTTGACGTATCATTTTTTGAGAATACATTATAAAATCCTTATTGTTTCGTTTATCTTTAAATACTTTTGAGTAAAATAGCATCACGAAATTTGAGATAAAAGAGACGCCGTGCAAAAAAAAATTGATCAAGTCAAAACCCTTCTGGATGCCCTGCCCTATATCAGGCAGTATCGTAATGAAATTTTTGTTGTCAAGTATGGGGGTTCGGCACAGATTAATCCGGAACTTAAAGAGAAGTTTGCACAAGATATTTTACTTATGTATCTTGTTGGCATTCGACCCGTGATTGTTCACGGCGGCGGCAATAAAATCAGTGCGATGCTACAAAAACTCCAACTCGGAACCAAGTTTGTTGACGGGCTTCGCGTTACCGACGAACAGGTCATGGAGATAGTCGAAATGGTACTTTCAGGTAACATTAACAAAGAGATTACGACGCTCATCAATCATCATGGCGCTAAAGCACTTGGCATCAGTGGCAAAGATGCCGGTTTTATCAAAGCAAAACCCATCAATGCCAAAAAATACGGTCTTGTCGGAAAAATCACCGATATTGACGCTTCCGTCGTGCTCAACCTGATTGCCGAAAAGTTTATTCCCGTTATTGCACCCATCGGCGCAGACGAGGAAGCTTCACATCCGGGTTACAACATTAATGCCGATTTGGCAGCCAGCAGAATTGCCTCAAGTATCAGTGCTAGAAAAATCATTTTTATGACCGACATTCCCGGAGTTTTGAACCAAGAAGGTAACCTATTGGATACGTTGACAAAACATCAGATTAACACACTCAAACAAGAAGGTACCGTTCACGGTGGCATGATTCCCAAAGTTGATGCCTGTATAGAAGCCATTGAAGGCGGTGTCGAAAAGGCACATATTATTGATGGACGGGTCGAACATGCCCTGCTTTTAGAAGTCTTTACCAATGACGGTGTCGGTACTGTCATTCGTCAATAAGATAGTGCTAAATACGTCCGTTAATCAAATTAATAAGTGCAATGCTGATGTCCGAAAAACGCAATACCCGGGCACCGTGATGTTGCGTCATAAATGCTTTGGCATCGGTAGCACTTTTAAACGCTACAAGATCGTCACCGCCGGGAGAAGTGACATTACTGCCGTAAACATAGTACGCCATCTTGGCGTCAATAGCATCACCGCTTTGATAGTCTGTCACTTCTATTGAGGTCATATCATTACGATTCAATGCTCCAAGCTCCGGCCAGCGTGCTGCAGCAAAAATATACTCAAACATAGACTTAGGACTGCTGAAATAGACACTTTTATGTTGTACGGTCACTACTTTGGCAATCCATTTCGGATGTTTGGCAACTGGAATCTGACGAATCAGACATCGGGTATCTTTATCTACATGTATTTTCTCTGCATGCAGCAGGGAGACGAGTAATAATATTGCAAGAAGTATTGTTTTCATAACCATCCTTATACTAAATCTTTTTTACGAAATACCCTATAACCCAAGGTAGCAAATATCACACCCAACATCATGGGATAGATAATGGAAAGCGCCACAAAAGCTCCCTGAGAAAAGCGGTCTAAAATATAAAATGCCACTGGACCCATAACCGTGAGTTCCGGGTCAAACAGGCTAATAGCAGCGACACGGAAAACCTCCATAGGGTTGAGTAGTGCCAAGGTAATGATCAATCCTTCACTCATACGATTTTGCAGCATCAGACTAATCAGTGCAATATCGATAAAGGCCAGAAGAACAATCCAGACAAAAAAAGAGATACCCAACGCCATCTCGGACGACTTTACCAGCGACGAAATAAAAAAGGCAATACCCAAAAATGCCGAACTCATTGAAAACAGCAGCCCCGTGTAAAGGAAAAAAATACCCCACGGCACATCAGTACCTTTAAACACCCCATAAATCATAGCAATGACCATGGCCATAAACACCGGCAAAAACACCGTAATGAAACGCCCGAATACTTTTCCCCAATAATACTGTTTGAGTGAAATGGGAAATGAGAGCATATATTCCAAAATATGGCTGTCACGATCTCCAGAAATTGAACGTACGGTGGTAATCAAAATGAAAATGGGCAAGATAATAATCGTCACCTGAATGTACATTAGCAACAGTCGGCTCAACCCGCTAAACCCCATTACCTGGGACTCAGTAATGCCGGCAATAAAAAAGAGTGCAATCAATCCGCCGAACACCAATGAATAAATCATAAACCAATTAGCGCGAATGGACTCTTTCAGATCCAGATAGGCAATGAGCAGCAGATTGTTCACAACACTCCTCCCTCTATTGCGGTTGCGATGCGATGATCGCCTGTGACACTTCCGAGAACGTCAAGACCTTCTTGTCAGGCTCAATATCGCTACGCTTACCATGTGCTGAAAAACCATATGCCATAGGGGTAATATTACCACTGTCATACCACGCCTTGCGAGCATCAATCCATGCTCCCGATGCCGCATCGGTAATCCAAATAACGGCCTGCGATGCCCACGGAATATTCTCATGATGCAACCACAATACCATACAGCCCAGATCATCAAACATATAGTGATGTCCGTCCTCAGGGTTAATCACCTGTACGGTATGAAAACGATCACTCACTACCATCTTACAACGTTCACACATATCACGATCCCAGTGTACACCCTGTACTCCCGTACTCACCTTCTGTTCACACCCGCTAAAACCAAGAAGCAAGCCCAAAATTACAAACCATGCACTAACACACTTCATCAGATACCACCTTTCCTAAGTCCATATAAATTTTTCGATTGACAATCGCCTCCACCTCTTCAATGCGATGTGTCACAAAAAGCGCGAGCTTATCCTGTTCACAATCCTGCAAGAGACGGTAAAAGTCATCGCGTGCTTTAGGATCAAGGTTAGCAGTCGGCTCATCATAAATCATAATCTGACTCTGTTTTGCCAAAGAGATGGCAATCAGCAACTTCTGTTTCATGCCACCGGAAAGTTTAAAAAACGATTTATGAAGGTTGGGAGCCATATCGAGCTTCATCTCATCGGCATAATGCCCGATCAACCCTTCATCAACTCCCGAACTTTTGCACACATACGCTATCAGTTCACTCAGACTCAATTTAATCGGCGGCGGTAGTTGCGGCACGAAACTGACCCGTTTCAAAATATCAATACGCTCTTTAATAGGGTCGCAACCTGCAATGCGTACCCTACCGCTACTGGGATGGTAATAACCTAAAATCAGACGAATCAATGTCGTTTTTCCCGCACCGTTTGCTCCCATCAATGCAACAGCATCTCCCTGATTCAAAGCCATGGTCACATGATCGAGCGAAATCGTTTTTCCAAAACGTTTACTTAAATCCTCGATTTCTATCATACCAGTGACTCTAATCGAAATTTAAAATTGAGTGCATCTTCATGGCAAACATCAACACAACGCCCGCATAACGTGCAGTCTGCTCCACTAACATACTGCCGTTTAATACCTTTTTCCTCACGTTCTTTATCATACTTTGCTTTGGTCAACTCCAACACTTGATGTTCAAAACAGACATCATGGCAGACCATACAATGGTCGCAGTTGTCATTCCACTCAATACGCGTTGCACTAATGGGACCTAAAAAACCGTATGTCGTACCGATAGGACAGACATAACGACACCATGCTCGTCGTGAAAAGAAAATTTCTACCAGTAACACGGTGATAACCCAGACCAAAGCAATACTCCAACCATAAGCAATAAAACGACTTAATATGCCTACGACGTTGAAAGTTTCAAACACCAAATAACCGCTTGTCAATGCCAATACCAAAAAAATTGCCCAAAACAGATATCGAACTCTGTGATCGAACTCATGTGCTTTAATCATTTTCTTCTCAAGCAGAATATTGTGCAGTTTCTCGCCAATCTCACTCAATAGTCCGTAAGGACAAACCCACGCACAATATGTTCGCCCACCAATAATCAGATAGACAACCAAAATGGTAACTGTTCCAATAATCATATTGATCGGAAGTTTATGTGTTGCTAAAAAAAGTTGCATTGTCATATAGACATCAATTAGATGAAATCCCAGAAAACGTGAACCGGTCAATGTCCCTTCGAGCATCTGAACGTCAATATGAAATGAAAGAAAAAAAAGCAGATGAATAGCAACAATAACAACCCACCGTTTGCTTCGGTAACTTAACTTCGTTTTTCCTTCCCTCGTGATATTGGTAAAAGTCGAGAGAAATGTTGTATTTTTAATGGTGGCCCGTGTATTGTATTTATCCATCATCTACTCCCGCTATTCTTGTAATGCCGCTGCTCGCTCTTTGAACTCGCCAATCTCATCCGCATATTTTCGTAACGCCTCTTTGTCGAGTTTCATCAATAAACCTTTCATGACCAAATTCTCTTTACGTCCGCTTTTGTAATCAAGTAGTTTTTGATACACAACATCTGCTTGAAGACCAAAAAGTTTGGGTCCGATAATTCCTTCGCCATTCATACCGTGACACGAAGCACATCGGGACTTATAGTCATGAGACACCTTAAATTTACCGATATTCCCGGCTTTATCACGCAGTGCTTTTAGCGTCTCTTGCTCTATCTCATCATTATCTTTTTTCCGAGATATCTCCTCTTGCGTTACTGCTGTCGTCTGTGTCCCAAAATCTTTAATGACGTGACCCGCTTCACCGCCATGATAGGCTCTCCCCTGAGATGCAGTATATATCATGGTACCGATAATCAATACACTCAATAGTGCAACAATAATATGTTTCACTGTACTCTTCCTTTAAGTCGTCGTGCAATCTCTTCATTGAAGGCGGCAATCTCTTCAGCAAGTGCCCGAATGGACGCATCACTCATTTGTCTGACTAACGCCCCCATCAGGACATTCTCTTTTTTTCCCGATTTGTACTGTGCTATTGTTTCGGCAATAAAATCGGCATCCTTATGTAGTAAAGAAGGACCGATAATCCCGTTAGCATAGTCATTATGGCATGCTGAGCATTTGACAATGAACTCTTTGGAAAGTTTATTGACCAGAAGCGATAGCTCAACATGTTCATACGGACTTCGTACCCGTAAATTCGCATCCATTTTGGTATAGGTTTTATCCTGATTGACACTGTTGTCGTTGTTATAGTCGTAATAGTACTGCTGATTTCCCTTCTTAGCGTCAGATGTCTTGAGAGCTACTTTCTCTTGAAATGCATTCTCGTTTTTCACTACCTCAATGCCACCGGAATCTTGTTCCACAGCCTGCTGCTCCCGTTCGGTTTTTTCAGAACATCCCGCCCATAATAATACCATCACAATACTCGTTACTAACAATCTCATTATCGCTCCCCTTTTTCATAATACGCTTCATACGTCAATCGCGGCTTGACCACAATAGAAGGTTCATCTACAGGACACACCTCTTCACAAACCCCACAACCAATACATCCGTCATAAATTTCAGGACGCTTGCCCCCTTGGGCATCGGGAACCATCGCAATCGCACTAAGCGGATTGGGTAATGGACACATATCGGCACACAACGTACATTCACTCCCTTTAAAACCCTCATATTTCTCCAAGACCTCACGCTCCAGATTTGTAACATTGACCTGTTTTTTAAGAAATTGACGCATTCGTTCAGCGTGTCCTGAAGGTACGAGTTCATTTTTCATGGCAATACAGGTATTGGGAAATTCTAGAACGGCAATGCCCATCTTAATATCTGTCGATTTTTCAGTATGATGATCTAACGCGCCACTGGGACAGGCTAAGACACACGGTACAGCCTCACAAGCATAACATCCGCGTTCACGCGCATCAATATAGGGTGTTCCCACTCCATATCCTTTCTCGATATCTGCCAGTTTAATGGAGTGATAGGGACACACTTGCAGACACTGCCCACATTTAATACACAGAGCCAAAAAATCCTTTTCCCGCAGTGCCCCCGGAGGTCTCAGACGCGTTTCTTTGCCGTTTAAATAGGGTGCACCGGCAATACCGACACCCATAAACACACCAAAAGCACCCAGTGTGGTCCATTTGATAAACTGCCGTCGCTCTTTTACTACATTGTCAGACATTGCTACACCCCCTCTTTCAATCTAGGCTTCTCATCAGAAAGTAAAAACAGCGGCTCGGAAAAGGGTGCCAGTTTTGCTAAAAAGTTGAGCAGTGAAATCACCGGTGAGCCATAAAAAAATTTCACTTCAGGATTATAAAGCCACAGCTTGTCGGCGTATTGATACACTTTATGCGGTGTATCACCAATATTATCACCGTTGCGATCAAATCCTTCATAACTGTCCCAATAGTTACCGACAAACTCATTATTATTAGTCTTGCTTCCACGAGAATCATTAACGACATCTTCAATATTTCCCACAATAGTGTTGTTCTGTATAATGTTGTTTTCACTTAACGAATGAAAATGCAATGCTTCGGCATTGTAGAGAATTTTATTGTTCCGAATATAGTTATGCGTGTCAGGCTCAAATGGCGAGCGATCAATGTAGATGCCCTGGGCATTGTACAAAACCGTATTGTCCTGCAGTGTAAAATTGGAAACATCTTTCAAACCGATTCCCATACCCGTAGCACCGAGAGAGCTTTTAATCACATTACCCGTTGCAATAGTGTCTTTAGAGTACATAAAAAAGATACCGACCGAATTAAATTCATAATGATTGTTTCGGACATAATTTTTTCCCGCATACATAAAATGCAGAGAATACCGACAAAAGGTTGCAAAATTTTCTTCTATATGATTCCCGTGAGAGTACCACACAACCATATCACGTGACTTAATGAGTTTGTTATACCGTACGATGTTGTCATTGCTGTACCACAGGCGCAGTCCATCACCCCGCAATCCCAAATCAAAATTTTTTGAAGAGATCGTATTGTACTCAATCAGAATATTATGTGACATCTTTACATCAATACCAAAAAGCGCATCTTCAATGACACAATGGCTCACCTCACATTGGGTTGCATTCTCAATGGAGACAGCGGCATCAAGCTTATCATGCCGTGACCCACTGTTTCGCAGTGTCAAATTTTTCAGCGTGACATAGGGGCTGAGAATCGTAACAATTGTTCCTATTCCTTCGCCGTCAATAATCACACCCTCTTCAATACCAATAATACTCAGCGGTTTATCAATACGAATTGCCCCACTGTATACCCCGGCTTTCAAACGGATACTAGACCCTTTTTGTGCATGGTCAATGGCATCTTGAAGCACACTGGCTGCTGCCATCACAGACAACAATATGATCAGTATAAAGCCTCTTTCTGCTCGTATCATCATAATACTACTCGTGTTCCTTTGACTCTCTCATGGCTTTATTGCGTGCCAAAATGGCCAAGAGCGAGAAAAAAGCAATAAGTAGCAGCAGATAAAAGCCAATGGTAGGGTAAGAGTGCGTTGTGAATTGTGCAATTTTTCCATCGCCGAACACCGTTGGCATAAACGGTTTGATTTTAAAGGCACCCCAGTCATGCAGATTGTGTCCGAACCAGTAGAGCCAATACGAATAATCGGCAATAAAGAGTATGGGCAAAAGTGCCGGAATGATCATAATATAGGTAAAGATTTTTTTATTGTAGGCAATAAAGAGCACCATACCCAAACTTAACAGTAACAGAGCGTAGATACCGATTTCACGTTCAATCGTGCCGCCCACCCACATTGGATCCATACCGACATAATGATTAATGGTATTCATCTCATGAACTTCACCGCTATAGCCGTCGAAATGAAAAAAAACGGGAATTCCTTCAGGAAAAGCCTCTTTCGGATAATTTGGAGCTTCCAGAGACACTGCCCAAAGCGGAAGTGAGGCAACACCAATTTCAGCAGAGTTTTCAATCATCTTCATCAGATCATGATGGGCTTTTTTGGGTGTGGTCGTGCTAATATAACGCCCTTGAGAGTACAGATTCCATACGACAACCGCCAACGGGGAGATCTCATCAATTCTGCCATCATGAATTTTATTAAGCGTACCGTGAAATGCCACCATGGGAACAGTAAAAGCCACGGTAAGAATGACCAATGCAATGCCGGCAAATATTTTTGATTTTAAAAAACTCGGGTGCACAATTTCTCCTTATG
>JALUJE010000007.1 GCA_027057185.1 Helicobacteraceae bacterium
GTAATATAGTTTATAATTGCTTTTGAGAATATCACAAAAGGAAACAGATGAAACGAATTGTTTTAAGTACGTTGTTGTTAGCTGCAACATTAGTTTATGCCGAGAAAGAGACAAAATTTTTTCCGATAGCTACTGATGCTGATTATTGTCCGGCGCCGGCGGTGGCAGTGTTAGGAGGTTACGGTGAAGTAGAGAAAGCCTATGGTGGTGACTATATGTACGGGATTGAGTTTTCGCTGGCATGTCCGGCGTTGCAGTTGGCGAGCAATGATATTCGTCAGCAAATCAGTTTGGTGCATCAAAGTGACCATGGCTTACGTATGACATCTCTGGAGTTTAATCCACATCTGTTATTTCATTTGGATGAGAAGATTCAACTGGGTGTGGGGCCGGGATTTGGTGTCATTTTTACCGATGCTGATGAGACGGATGTCGTGTTTGGTGTTAATGTAGGTGCATCATTGACGTATGCCGTTGATGCCAGCTATTTTGTAGGTGCTGAAGCACGCTACCAGTGGACAACCGATGCTGAGCTTGCCAAAGGAGTGGAGCAAAGTTTAGATAACTACCGCACGCTTCTTAAAGTGGGCATGCACTTTTAATACGCCTTATTCCAGAAGGAATAGCTGTAACGGTGTCATGAGTTGCCGTGTTTGCAATAGCTGCATGGCTCCAAGATCACGGGCATGAGTGCGGGATTCTTCTTGTTGATGTCGGATGTATTGCATGGTGACCGGATGCGACTGTGTGGCAGTCAATGGATCTTGGGATCGATTTTTAATACTTTCAAGATTTTTGGAAGCAAGGGTTGTGGTATTGATGGGCACCGGAGTGTGTGTGGTGTCAATGAGATTGGTTACTCCGTTGACAACAGGGCTTTCGCCTGATTCAGCATAGGGGTAGCACTCTGCGACGGCCTCGGCACGCTGCCATCCGGAACTTATCCAATTGACACCCAAATTAACGGTACCGCTGTTGTTACTCATGCACATATATGCCGGATCGGCTCCGGCAGTTTCACTGTTAAAGTAAACAATATTGTTAAACGCTTCAACAACCTCTTCAGATGGTACGACGGGAGCACTTTCACGGTAGAGTCGCATATCGAAGAGTCGAAATCGCCAATTATCACTACGGTCTTCACGAATGGAGACGGTATTGTTGTAGAAATAGAGATGACCTTTTCGTGAGAGTTCCGGGTCATTGTCCCAGCCGTAGTGCACCAGACTTCCTGCAACGGTTTTACTGCCGACATGGTCAAAAAAATTACCATAGACAAAGGTTGCGCGGTATGCAGTTTCGGCCGCTTTAACTGCGGCTAAACGTTCGGCATCAACAGCAACCCCTTCGTTAGATGCCCATTTTCGGTATGCTGCTTCAATATACCATGGGGCAGCATCTTCAACTTCAACCAGATCAAGCGAACGGGAACTTCCGCTTTCAAACCAGTTGTATCTAATGACAGAACCGGCAACCCGCTCTTTGAGTGTAGTACCGCTAGATTTTGGATTGTTTGGTCCGAACCGATTATATTGGTAGGTTGCGCCAATGGCTTGAATGTAAAGACTGTGTTGTCGGGAGCTGTCATCTTGTCCATGTCCATGCAGATAGTTTCCTTCAATGAGAATATTGCGGGTCAGATGGGCTTCATTATAGCCTTGAGACATGGTAAAGATGCCGTTAGCGCAATGTTCAAGTTCATTATTTCGAATGACAATATTATCACCTGCTTGAATGCGAATACATGCCGCCCCGTCTTCGTAATGGTCTGTTGTCCCATTGGTACGGATGTAAGAGTGTGTAGGATGACCGTTTTTAATATGGAGATTGTCAATGATAATATTACTGTCTTTGCGATCATAATCCTGATTGTAAATCATAACCACGGCAAGCCCTTCCATCGGTGCATAGTCGGTGTAGGCAGTGTGATCGGTCGGAATGTTTCGTGCTCCGTTGCCATCAATAACCGGGCGCTCTGCGTTGGGTCCAGAAACTCCGCAGATGCGTAGAGGATTCTCTACGGTGCCGCCGCTGCGAATGAGGATTTTCTCTTTATAGGGTGTAGGTTGGTAGAAAATGCGTACGGTATCCCCCGCACCGAGTGTGTCCCACGGAACCTTAGAAAGGCTGGGATAGGTCTGTCCCTCACCAACTCGGTAGTCAGTACCGTTGCCACTGGGTATGCATTCGTTATTTACATGTAACACGGTAGCTTCAGAGTTGCTTTGGCAGGCACCAAGCAGCAGTAATAAAGATGCCGCTATAGTGAAATTGCATAGATTTTTAAGTAACATAATGAACTTCTTGATAGAAGAATACTACTGTTAGAGCAGTCCCAATTCTTTGAGAATTGGACGAACTCCCGAAGCAATGTTCAGCAGTTCATCGGTAATGATTCCCTCTGCTTTATCTTCGAGTATCCAAGATTCAAGATGTTTAATGGTATTACTTTTCTCCTCTTCGCTTAATGTCTTGGATTTTATGACGGCATCTTTGATTTGCATCAATTTTTCATGGTGTTTATGTGAACTCACAGTATCTCCTTTTTTTAATAGTCGTTATATTTGCCCTCTTGTATGTCACGTTTTATGGTGTCCAGAGCCTCTTGCATAATGCCAGATAAGATGATTGCCGCTTTGTTGTCATCGGCTTCGGGAACATCCCAGTCAGTAATGCGCATATTGGCTTTAAAAAGCAACTCCAATTCTTTTTGTATTTCGTTTTTACGGCTTTGCAGCTCTTTTTCTACAGCATCCATTGCAGCTCCCTTTCGAAATAGTATACATTAACTTAGATTAATTTTTTGCTTTGACGAGTGCAATGGTATCTATTTTATAAAAACTTTGCAGTGCGTCGTAGAGTTCTGGAAAATGATGTTCCAAACTGTGTGGTGACTCAAAAAATCGTTCGGTAACAACGGCAAAAAACTCTGCCTCATTGGTAGCGGCGTATTCTCCCAAAAGATCATATTTTCCCAAATGTTTGCCGTGCAGCAGCTTGTGGTGCAGGGATGAAAATTCTTTGGAAAGCAGTTGTGTCCATTCGTGATATTTGGATTTTTCCAGCGGTGGTGTACCGTCGAGTTCACCTGTCATAAAGTCTATTTCGTGGGCAAACTCATGAATAATGACATTGTGGTGTCGTAACTGGTAGGCTTCTTGTTGTGCTTCATCCCAAATAATAACTACGGTATGGTCAGCAGATTGTCCCTCAATAATAAAGTTCTCTTTGGTGTAGATGCCTCCTTGAGAGGAGATGTTTTCGACCATGACGGCCGAGGGGTAAATAATGATAGTTTTGAGCGTATCATAACAGTGTCGGGTATTTACATGTAAAAGTAACAAACAGGCATAAAAACCAATGATGACCTTCATCTCATCATTTATCTCAAGTCCTACGCCAATAAACTCTTTGGTATAGGCAAACTCAATAATGGAGCGCTCGATCTTTTCTTTATCACTTTCGGAGAGATGGTTATAATGCGGTGTTTTTTTCAATAATCTCCGGTGCTCTTCTTTGAAAGGAATGGTACGGATCTGTTGTAGCTGTTCTTCGCGCTTGAGGTTGCGCAAAAAGTAGAACCCCAGCGCACTCAGTCCCAATCCTCCAAACAGGAGTGCTAGTATGGTGTAATACGTCATTGAAATGCTCCTTGGTATGTTACCAAATAGCGGCTTGTTAAAAACCGTCGCGGTATGCTTTTTGTTTTGGTATTATACTTTAATGCGGGCAAATGTCAGAGACAAGCGAGCAGTATTGGGTATTTATTTAGGGTGTAAACTATACAATATGTTGTGTCAAGACCACCTCACGTACGGTGCCGGTAATGTCTGTAAACAGCACGATGGAGATAAATGTCAAACGTTTTCTCTTCATGAGGGGGTAATGCAGACGCTTCAGAAGGGAGAATGGTGATGATCCGTGTCGTAGAGGTGACAAAAACGTTTGGGAAACGAAACGTCATCAACAATGTGTCACTTGAGATAACAGAGGGAACGATCTTTGGTCTGTTGGGGCCCAATGGAGCCGGTAAGACGACACTGATTCGGATATTGTGTGGGTTACTTTCGAGTGATGAAGGAACAGTGAGCATCAACAATCAACCCATAGAAGAAGCCAAAAGAGCGTTTGGATATGTTTCTCAGTATTTTGGGCAGTACGAGGAGTTGAGCGTTTGGGAAAATCTTCTCTTTTATGCCGAACTCTACGGTGTTCATCACGTAGAAACACTCAATAACCTTTTGTTGCGTTACAATCTGGAACAATATAGAGAGCTTAAGGCGGGTTCACTCTCTGGTGGTTACAAGCGGCGACTGTCTCTGGTCTGTGCTCTGGCTCATGACCCTAAAATACTGTTTTTGGATGAACCTACGGCGGGCATTGATCCGGTGACAAGAAAACTGCTATGGGACGATTTTTACCAGTTAAGCCAAGAAGGAAAAACCCTATTTGTAACGACGCACTATATGGAAGAAGCTGAGCGTTGTAAGGAACTTGCGTTTTTAGCGCAAGGAATGATTGTAGCACAGGGTACGCCTTCGCAAATCAAACGTGCTTTGGGTAATGTGGCACTGTATATCGTGAAGATATCCTACAATCCTGCAATAGTTCAGTTACTCTCTCGTATTAGGGGTGTTGTGCTGCTCAACCAATTTGGAAACGAGTTACGCATTCTGGTACAGAGCGACTGTGATAGAGACGAGATAGCGAAAGTCTTGCACGAACAACTCAAAATTAACGCCCGTTTGCAGGAGCGTGAACCCAATCTTGAAGATCTGTTTATTGCCCTGACACAGGATAAAACATGATAATGGGTACCCTAGCCAAAAAAGAGTTGTTACAGTTGCGTCGTGATCCCCGCCTGATTGGACTGCTGGTATTTATGCCTGTATTGTTGGTCATACTTTTTGGACTGGCGTTGAAGCTGGAACCCAGTCATGTAAAGATGGCATATTGTGATGAAGATAAATCCTATTTTAGTCTACTCATAAGTACTAAGCTCTGGTATGATGGATATTTCGATCTGTATCCTGTCAAAGATATGCACGGGCTTATTGAAGAGATTCGTTCCGGAAGAGCCAACGCCGGATTACACATAGGGTCGGATTTTTCGAGTCTGTTGGTGGAAAACCGACAGCCTCACATTACCTTTTATGTTGATGGCACCATGCCCTCATTGACAACAGCCATGAAATACAACAGCAGGAGTGCTACGGCTGATGCGGTAAGATCTCAGATGTATTTTTTAGACGACAATGCTTCCAATGTGGTGATTGCACCAGAACCTTTTGTGATGGATACGGAAGTGTTGTTTAACCCTGAGGAAAAAGAGACCTGGTTTTTTTTGCCCGGGGTGATCGGTGTGCTTATAATGCAGATAGCTCTTATTTTGACGGGAACGACTATGGTGCGGGAGCGAGAGAAAAATACCTTGGAGCAGCTTCTTGTGACACCCATTTCAAAGACCTCTGTGGTCATAGGAAAACTGTTGCCATATATCTTTATCTGTTTGATCGACTTTTATGTGATTTTAGCCATTGGATGGTTTCTATTTGACCTGCCATTTCCCAAGATGCACAGTGCGCTATTTCTTCTTGCCCTAATCTATATTTCGGTGATGATTGCTCTTGGTTTTTTAATATCACTGATTTCGCAAACGCAGCAGCAAGCGATGTTTATTGCCATATTCATTATTGTTCCCTCTCTTTTGCTCTCAGGATTTATTTTTCCTTTAGAAGCGATTCCCGAATACATTAGATC
>JALUJE010000008.1 GCA_027057185.1 Helicobacteraceae bacterium
ATTCAGGAAAATTATTAAAAAATAGGAAATAAAATATTTAGTGAGAATTTTTAGCAAAATTATTTGTTTGTAGGTATTTTTATATTAAAACAGGATTAGTTAAAAGGAAAAGATAATGGTTCGACAATGCTTAAGTCGGTGATGATAGTTCTATTTTTAATCTCTCTGGGAGGCGTTCTCTTTGTAAATCTGGGAAGGTTTATTGATGTGACACAAGCACCGGAAGAAGCTGATATTATCGTGGCTTTGGGTGGGGATTCCGGGTGCCGTTTGCAAAAAGCACTTGCATTATATCAACAAGGCTATGCAAGGTCTCAGAAGATACTCTACACTGGGGGTGATGCTATTTCCAAGTGGCTGGATGCCTCTATGAGTAAGCGACACTATCTAATACATCACGGTGTTGGGCGTGAGCATATTGTTTCTGTTAATACAACGCTGGTGAGCAACACGATGGAAGAAGTTTATTTTGTTCAGAAGTATCTACTGAAGCACCATTACCGCAAGGTGATGTTTGTTAGCCATCCGCAGCATTCCAGACGGATTGCTGCACTGGCGAAGATGGTGGCTGATTATGGGGCAGACGCTCTGCAGATTGAAATTGTGAGTTGTGAACCGAAGTGGTGGAACCGAGCCTGCTATTTTAAAAACGAGACGGCTCTTAAGGTAACACTTCGTGAATTGGCAAAGTTGGTTTACAATCTCTTAAAGTATGGCACCCCGTTACGCCACTATACGCGTTATGTTCAAGAAGATAAAACACGGTTGTGGGATCAGGCTATGGAACAGTTGCCCTAGTAATATAATGTTTGGTACTGACAGTTTAACGTAGCTTAATCTTTAACAGGATAAAATGAGTCTTTTAAATATAAGGCGAAAAACAGATGACACAGACAACAAATTTCCGTCCGATTATGTCGGATGCCATGCTTTTTGAAGCGATTGAAGCAGAAAAAACTTCTGTAGGTTACTACACATTACCGTTTCAAGATACCGCGAGAATTAAAGCATATGCGGCAACCGTAACGCAGAAACATATTGCCATTATCGGTATTGGCGGCAGCACGTTGGGAACGTATGCCATTTACTCGTTTTTAAGAGATGCTACGGTGTTACCGAAAACGCTGCATTTTTTTGAAAGTACCGACCCGTTGGATATTGGTGCGCGGCTTAAGTTTATTGATCTGGAGAACACGCTTTTTGTTGTTGTCAGCAAGTCCGGAACAACGGTGGAGACGCTCTCCATTTTTAAATATCTTCATTCCCTAGTCACTATTGATAAAGACAATTGTGTCATTATTACCGAATCTGATTCATCACTTAATAGTTACGCACTGAGCGAGGGCATTCGTACATTTGAAATTCCTAAAAATGTAGGAGGAAGATTTTCGGTCTTTTCTCCCGTTGGTCTGGTGCCTCTGGCAATTGTCGGTGTTAATATTGATGCACTTTTGGAGGCAGCAGCAGAAGTGCATGACTCCTTTTTCTCCAGAGACGAAGTCTATGACAACCTCATGAAAAAGGCGCGGTTCTTAGTAGAAAACAAAAACGAGTACAATATTAACGTTATCTTCAGTTATTCTACAATGCTGGAGGGATTTAACCAGTGGTACGTTCAGCTATGGGGGGAATCTTTAGGAAAAGTTGATGCGACCGGTACGAAACAGGGGCTGACTCCGGTGGGTCTGATTGGACCGGTGGATCAGCATTCGTTTTTGCAACTTATTGTTGAAGGGGTTCGTGACAAAACCGTTACTTTTGTGGTGATTGATGATTTTTTCTCGTCAGCCATGATTCCAGAGATCACATTAAAGGGTTTGGAATCAACCGACAATGTTAATGCCATCACATTTTCAAAACTCATACAGATGCAGGCGGAGGCAACTATTGAGGCGATAGATGCATTACAAGATGTTCCTTTTGATGTGATTACCGTTGCCAAAGTCAATGAAGCCAATATTGCCAAGTTAATGTACAGTTATGAGCTTTTAACTTCATTGTGCGCCAAACTAATGGGCATCAATGCGTACAATCAGCCGGGAGTGGAATCCGGAAAAATTATTTTAAAAAAGAAGTTGAAAACGTAAACCTTTAGCAAATAACAAGTGAAATTTTGGTAGAATACGCGAAAAATTTACATGTAACTATTAAGTTAGAAAGTGATTTTATGAAACAACGAGCGACCGTTTGTGTCATGGGCTTGGGGTATATTGGATTGCCGACAGCAGCACTGCTGGCTAATAGAGGCTACGATGTCCACGGTGTTGATGTGGTACAAAGTACGGTTGATACCATTAACCAAGGGAAGATTCATATTGTTGAACCTGAACTCGATACCTTTGTCCGTTCCGCCGCGAATTCGGGACACCTGAAAGCAGATGTAACCCCAAAAGAAGCCGATATCTATATTATTGCCGTACCGACTCCGTTTCATGAGGGGTTTGTACCCAATATTGATTACGTGGTTTCCGCAACCCAGGCTATCGCACCTTATATCCAATCGGGTAATATCGTCATCTTGGAATCGACCTCTCCCGTGGGTACGACCGCCAAAGTTAATGACGTGCTCCAAAGTAGCGGCGTGGATGTTCGTGACATCCATGTAGCCCACTGCCCAGAACGAGTGCTTCCAGGGCATATTATGCGAGAGTTGGTAGAGAATGATCGTATTGTCGGTGGTATAACCCCCGAAGCAACGGAAGCAACGGTGGCATTTTATAAAACCTTTGTGAGCGGTGAAGTCCTACAGACAGACGCCGCTACCGCAGAGATGGCAAAACTGACCGAAAACAGCTATCGTGATGTGAATATTGCCTTTGCTAATGAACTTTCCATCCTGTGCGATACCTTCAATATTGATGTTTGGGAGCTGATTGCACTTGCCAACCGCCATCCGCGTGTTAACATCTTACAACCCGGTGCCGGCGTGGGTGGACACTGTATTGCAGTGGACCCTTGGTTTATTGTGCATGCCGGAGGAGATGAAGCTAAAATCATTCGTACGGCTCGTGACGTCAATAACTATAAAACAGAATGGGTCATTGAGAAGATCAAAAACGCAGCACTAAATGTTGAAAAAGAGAACGGAAGAAAAGCAAAAGTAGCCTGTATGGGGTTAGCATTTAAACCCGATATTGATGATCTCAGAGAAGCTCCGGCTCTTTATATTGCACGACAACTAAAAGCAGACGGTGTTACGGTGCTTGCAGTAGAGCCAAATATTGAACGTCATAATGAGTTTGAGATTACAACAGACAGTGATGCAATAGAGCAGGCAGATGTCATTGTATTTCTGGTTGCACATAAAGAGTTCCGAGGTATTCGGATTTTTGGTAAAGAAGTATTAGATTTTTGTGGGGTGATGAATAGATGAAAATAGCAGTAATTGGTACGGGTTATGTTGGGTTAGTAAGTGGTGCATGCTTTGCACAGATGGGAAACAGGGTAGTTTGTGTTGATATTGACGAAGCAAAAATCTCCAACTTAAGAGAGGGTATTGTCCCTATATATGAACCGGGTCTAGAATCCATGGTGCTTCAAAATTATGAGCGGGGCACACTCTCTTTTACCACCAATACACAAGAAGCGATAGAGAATTCCAATATTGTTTTTATTGCCGTTGGCACTCCCATGGGAGAAGACGGCAGTGCAGATCTTCAGTATGTTCTGGCGGTAGCACAAAGTATCGGCCGCTATATGAACGACTATATGGTGGTTGTAGACAAATCAACGGTACCGGTGGGAACGGCCGACAAGGTTCAGCTGGCTATTCAAAATGAGCTGGATAGTCGAGGAGTTGATACTGCGTTTGACATGGTCTCCAATCCGGAGTTTTTAAAAGAAGGTGCTGCCATTGAAGATTTTATGAAACCAGATCGTGTTGTTATAGGAGCGCAAAATGATAGAGCCATGCAGATCATGCGAGAGTTGTATGCCCCGTTTATGAAGAGTCATGAGCGATTTATTGCGATGGACATCAAAAGTGCCGAGATGACGAAATATGCGGCAAATGCCATGTTGGCTACGAAAATTTCATTTATGAACGAAATGTCCAATATTTGTGAGCGGGTCGGGGCTGATATTAATAAAGTACGTAACGGCATTGGCTCGGACAGTCGTATTGGGTATAGTTTTATTTACCCGGGTTGTGGTTATGGAGGCTCATGTTTTCCCAAAGATGTGCAGGCTCTGGCAAAAACGGCAAAGGATCGAGGGTATACACCACGAATTCTGGATGCGGTTGAGGCGGTAAACTATGACCAGAAAAAGGTTATTGCCAATAAAGTGATACAGCGCTTTGGTGAAAACCTTTCAGGAAAAACATTCGCTGTTTGGGGGCTTGCGTTTAAACCGGAGACGGATGATATGCGAGAAGCATCATCGATTACCATTATCAATGCCTTAACTTCACGAGGTGCTAGCGTTGTCGCGTATGACCCTAAAGCGCGCCATGAGGCAGAGAGTTATTACTTAAAAGATAATTTACATGTAAAATATGTCCATAGCAAATATGATGCACTCGATGGCGCGGATGCACTGATTCTGGTGACCGAATGGCAGGAGTTTCGAAGTCCGGATTTCGGTGAAATTTCCAAGCGCCTCCAACAGCAGATTTTTTTTGATGGACGCAATCAGTTTGACAAGACTCGCATGAATGCACTTGGATTTGAATATTTTCAGATAGGGGTGCAATAAATGAAAATTCTGGTAACCGGAACTGCCGGATTTATTGGGTTTCATCTTGCACGACGACTTCTTGAGCGGGGAGATGAAGTTGTTGGAATGGATAACATCAACGACTACTATGATGTAAACCTGAAGTATGGACGCCTGCAAGAGCTGGGTATTGCGAAAAACAAGATTGAAGAAAACACGCTGGTTGCGTCATCATGCTATGAAAAACATCATTTCATTAAGTTGGATCTTTCTGACAGAGATGCAATGGAGACTCTTTTTAAAACCGGGGAGTTTGATGCAGTCTGTCATCTTGCCGCCCAAGCCGGGGTTCGTTACTCCTTGGAAAATCCTCATGCCTATATTCAGAGTAATGTTGTCGGTTTTATGAATATTCTTGAAGGATGTCGCCATCATAATGTGAGTAATTTATCGTATGCTTCCAGCTCATCGGTATATGGACTCAATAAATCGCAACCGTTTAAAACTGCTGACCATACCGATCACCCGGTCAGTTTGTATGCCGCAACAAAAAAATCCAATGAGATGATGGCACACACCTATAGTCACCTGTATGGTATTCAGACAACAGGATTGCGTTTTTTTACGGTGTATGGTCCGTGGGGACGCCCCGACATGGCACCCATGCTTTTTGCAGACGCTATTTTAAACGATCGCCCTATTAAAGTATTTAACCATGGGAACATGAGCCGGGACTTTACTTATATTGACGATATTGTTAGCGGCATCATCAATGTTATTGATAATCCGGCACAAAGCAGCACAACATGGAAGGCGGAAGCACCAACCCCGGAGAACTCATCGAGCCCCTATAGAATTTACAATATTGGCAACAGTAGACCGGTGTCGTTGATGAAATTTATTGAGACAATAGAGTCTGCTTTGGGAAAAACTGCACAAAAAACAATGCTACCAATGCAAGATGGTGATGTGGTATCAACATATGCAGATGTAAGCGCTTTGGAGCAGGAGTTTGGATACAAACCTGCTACAGACTTGCCTGAAGGAATTAATTGTTTTATTCAGTGGTATAAATTTTTTTTTAAAGTAAATCATAATAG
>JALUJE010000009.1 GCA_027057185.1 Helicobacteraceae bacterium
GCATTAACACCCAAAGATACGCTTAAAGAGCATATGGGAGCTGCAGCGCCGGATCTTTCTCAATATATTAAAAGTCGTGGTGAGCATTATCTCCACAGCTTTATTAATGATCCTCAAAATCTTCTTTACGGTACATCGATGCCTCGTGTCGGCTTGACGGAAGAAGCCCAAGAAGATGTTATTACCTATATGGAAGAGATCGGTGACTCTAAAAAAGCAGATCGCGAATCCTTAGGATGGAAAGTCATACTTTACATGTTGGTTTTTGCTCTCCTGGCACTTGCCTGGAAAAAAGAGATCTGGAAAGACGTCCACTAAAACCTAATAGGATGAGAAGTATTTATGACTTCTCATCACCATTTTTATATCTACCTTTAGAAAATTCAAATACCTCTTTTTTTAATATAGTTCCAGAGATGATAAGCCCCTAAAGATAAAAATTATTGTTTTAATGACGGGTAAATAGCCTATTTTACGCATTTTGTGTAGTGTTGTAGTAGTAATTTTATAATTTAATGAAGAGTTAATATTAAATTAAAAAAACTTAATATAGAATATAGGGTGACTTTATAAAGCATCTAGTTTTTGGGGTGTCATAAAGCAGGTATGTTTTATGAATGGTACTTATCGTTTGGTACTAAAGAAGCAAGGTACTTTGTAAAAACAAGAAACAGGAGTGTAAATGAAAAAATTAATGATTTCAATGGCGGCAGCGTCACTGGTAACTGGTGCAGTAGCAACTGCAGATGTAGATGTGAATGTTGGCGGTCAAGCAGCGCTTTATTATCAAACAGCAGATACGGATGCTGATGGATTTTTCCACCAAAACAGCTCAATGGCGAATATCGGTCTCCAGTTAAATGCGGACAGTGATATTGGTAATGGGTTTGGTTTGGGTGGTCAATACACTATGTTAGGGACACTGGGTTTAGAAAAAAATCTGGTAAGCGACATTAGACAAAGTGCAAATGGCGGTCTTAATGGTGGTGCCTTGACAAAAGTGTATATTACAAAAAAAGCAGGCAATACTCTAGTTAAACTGGGTCGTCAAGAGCTTCCTAAATCACTCTCTCCATTGGCATTCTCTGAGTCTTGGACTGTTTTCAAAAATACGTTTGATGCGGCAGTTGTCATTAACAGTGACCTTCCAGAAACTACTTTGGTGGGTGCGTATGTTTCCACATCAAACAAGCATGGGGACTTAAGTAATTTTTCCGATTTGGTGGTCAACAGTTCTTTAGGTGTGGCTAAAGGTGCTTATATGTTGACAGCAGCTACCAAACTGATTCCTATGACAGCATTAACATTGTCATATTATTTTATGGATAATGTTGCTGTTGCCGGTGATTCATCTGCAATTTGGGCAGATGCACAAATCAGTGGTTTACCGGTCGCTATTGGTCTACAGGCCGGTACAATTATGCCGGACACTTCAGGTCTTGACGATACGGTGGCTTACGGTATTAAAATTGGTGGGGACTTTGGTCCAGTGAGTGCCAGTTTAGCATATACTTCTGTTGATGATGGTACGGCTAAATTTCAAAATGTGGGTACCGGTGTTAAAACACCGCTCTATACACAGGCAATTTACAACCAGGCATTTATCAGCCAGGATTCTGATTCTTTTGGTCTGAAAGCGGCTATGGGTGTCGGTGCTGGTAAAGTGATTCTTCACGGTGTTATGTCAAGTGGTGGTGTCAATGACGCTAATGACTATAACGAATTAGATGTCGTTTACAAAACCAGTGCATTGGGTATGGACATGTTCGCAGCTTACATTTTACGTGATCACGATGATGCGATCATTGACGCCGATAATATTCGTTTCTGGACACGTTATAACTTCTAGTCCTATTTAGATAGTTCCATGAGGCGCTCTGCCTCTTGGGCATGTCACCTCTTTTTCTTTACCTGTTAGCTCTTTATAATATCGCAGTGCTATAATGTCTATAGATTATACTTTTAAGGATATATTGGTGTTAATAGACAGTTTTAATCGTCAGGTTAATTACCTTCGTATTTCAGTTACGGAACGATGTAACTTTAGATGTCAGTACTGCATGCCTGAAAAGCCTTTTTCTTGGGTACCTAAAGAGAAGATACTTAGCTTTGAAGCCCTTTTTTCTTTTGTTAAAGTTTGTATTGACGAGGGGATTAACAAAGTCCGTATTACCGGTGGAGAACCACTGCTTAGAGAAGATCTCCATACGTTTATTGCCATGATTTGTGACTACAAAAGTGATATAGATTTGGCAATGACCACCAACGGATACCTCTTAGAACAGCACGCCCAAAAACTCAAAGATGCCGGTTTGCAACGCATTAATATCTCTATTGATACGTTACAGCCGGAAGTTGCACGTAAGATTACACAAAAAGAGGTACTCAAAGAGGTACTTTTAGGTGTAGATGCGGCATTACAAGTCGGACTTAAGGTCAAAATTAATATGGTGCCGATGAAGGGACTCAATGAACATGAAATTCTTGATATACTGGAGTATTGCAAAGCTCGTGATATGAGTGTGCGTTTTATAGAGTATATGGAAAATGTCCATGCACAAGTAGATATTTCGGGGATGAAAAGTAAGGAGCTGTTGGCGGTGATTGGTTCGAAATATGCTTTTACAGATGAGGGCTTTGATGGTCATTCGCCCTCACACTATTACCGTTTAGATGATGGTTATGTTTTTGGTATTATTGAACCTTATAACGACGATTTTTGTGTAACATGCAATCGTATTCGTCTGACGGCAGAAGGACTACTGATACCGTGTCTTTATTTTGATGAGGCAATGAGCATTAAAGAGGCGGTAGGGCAAGGCAATATTGCCGAAGCGGCGCGAATTTTAAAAGAAGTGGTACGTACCAAGCCTGAAAAAAATCGCTGGGGAGATAGCGAGGGTGAAATTTCCAAACGCGCATTTTATGAGACGGGTGGCTGATGCTCTATCTGGTCGAACACTTTTACTCCATCCAAGGAGAAGGAAAATACACCGGCGTGCCGTCACTCTTTTTTCGCTTTGGTGGATGCAATATGCGTTGTGAAGGTTTTGGGTGCGTTGAAACATTGGACAATGGCAGCACGTTAGTTGGATGCGATACCCTTTACGCAGTTGATAAACATGCATTTGGTGCTATGTGGCAGGCAATTGAAGAGGTGGAGCAGCTTGTGCATATTTTCCAAAGCTACCCCTTGCCCAGTGATGTGGATGTTGTATTTACTGGTGGGGAACCGCTGTTACATGCCAATAATCCGGTGCTAGTTGCATTTGTAGAGTATTTGATTGTACACCACCATCGTGTTACGTTCGAAACCAACAGTGCCGTAGCAGTTGATTTTGAGCGGTATCCGGTTTATAAATCCTGTGTATTTGCACTTTCGGTAAAATTATCCAATAGTGCAGAACCCTATAGTAAGCGGGTACGTCCTGAAATATTCAATGCCATTATTACCCACGCCAATGAGAGTTTTTTTAAATTTACGGTAGATGCGCAGAGTCTGGAACAGGGGCTTGAAGATGAGATAGATGCCATTGTAGCACTAGCGGAGAAAACCGAAGTGAGCTGTATGCCTAAAGGCGGCAGTAGAGAGGAGGTCGAACATCACACGCAAGCCACCATTGCCTACTGTAAAAAAAAAGGATTTCGCTATAGTGATCGGCTGCATATCAGAATTTGGGATCAGAACAAAGGGGTGTAGATGATTATTCGCAAACTGTTTAAATTTGAAAATGCCCATATTGTTAGGGGTTGCAGCACGGAACGTTGCCGTTCATCGCTTCATGGGCATTCCTATAAAGTTGAGGTGCTATTTGAATCTGATTTTTTAGATCATGGCCAGATGGTCTATGATTTTGGTCTTATGAAGCAGCACATGAAAGAGATTATTGACAGCTTTGACCATGCGATTGCTTTGTGGAGCGGTGATGATGCTACCTATCTTGAAGCGATGATGCAGTACTCAGAACGTTACATACTTTTGCCCGTCTCTCCCTCAGCAGAGCAGTTTAGCCGTGTTATTTTTGTATTGATTGATGCGTTGATGCAGTTAACGACATGTGTCAATGGTGAAAAAGAGGTGCAGCTTCATAGCGTGATTGTACACGAGACAAGCACAGGATATGCGCAGGGATTTAGAGACGATGCCTATTCTGAACAGATGGGTGTGATTGACTTAGAACAGATTATATTTTCCGATGCCATACAGCGTGAGTGGTCGAACAAAGATTTTTTTGACGCTATCAAACAGCAACAACGGTTTATTAATCCTGCTAGCGTGTAACCAGATCTTGTTGCGTTGGGCTATAGAGGGTAAAATGGGTAGGAATGATTTTCACACGGCTGTTGGGTTTAAGGTGTGAGACACGCTCATCAATCATCATAAAAGCATTGGATGTCGCCAAGGGCGAAACCATGCCAGGTGCAAACTTTTGGCACGGTTTGAAACATTGACCGTCATAGTACCCCGGAACCAACGCACGCCGTCCCGGTTTACATGTAAATTCGGCATCTAAATATACATGTAAGACACCCAAATATTTAGCGCGACTTCCTGAGAGCGCAGCAATAATGCTTTGCGCAAACAGTTCAAAATTCAGAGCCGCCGCAAGGGGATTTCCCGGAAGATTCAAGATCAGTGTTGTCCCGATGGTACCGAAGGTGGTAGGTTTTCCGGGTTTAATGTTGATTTTGTCAAAGACTTTTTGAAAACCGGCGGCATGGAACGCCGCTTTGGTAAAATCGGCATCACCCACGCTCACTCCACCCGAGGTAATAATAAGATCAGCATCGAGTGCGGCGGTGATGTGCGTTTGAATACTTTCGAGCGTATCATCGGCGGTACCGATAAAACTAACATCACAACCAAGTTCCTGGGATCGTGCCACAAAAGTTGGAGAATTTGTATTGTATAGCTGATGTGGTGCAACGTGTTCGTAGTGCATTTTCAATTCGCTTCCCGAGGCAAAAATGGCAACTTTGGGTCTTTTGTGGACATGAACATGAGAGATACCCTGAGAGGCAAGGAGGGTAATATGATGGGCACGTAACTGTGTTTTTGCTTCGAGCAGGCGATCTTCTTGCTCAATATCTTCGCCACAGAGGCGAATGTGCTGCGCCGGACGGATGTTCTTTGGAAGTATGATGCCATCAGTGGTGATGTGTACCTCCTCTTGTGGTACAACAGCTTCACATCCCTGCGGCAGTCGCGCTCCAGTCATAATTTTTACGGCCGTTTTCTCACTGAGTAGAATCGATTTATTGTCTCCGGCGTGAATGGTTGCAATAACATTGACACAGGAGCCGGCGTCTCTTGTTTTGACGGCATACCCGTCCATGGCAGAGTTGTCATACGGTGGTAGATTATGTGTAGCAATGACATCGCGGGTTATAACGCGTCCTAATGCATCCTCGATGGGGATCAGCTCACTTGTTTTTGGGGTGATAGATGCATAAATACTCTCTAATGCTGCTTCAACGCTTAATGCCATAGTACCTCTTTGAAATAGTATGTGTATATTATAAGGAAATTGAGGTAAAATGCAGTTTATGGAAGAGATGTATGCAATGAGTATTGGCATTCACACTGCTGGAGTGCTACTGTTAATCGGGATAATTGTAATGAACTGGGTGCACCTGGCACGTGCTAATGATATTCGCGTCTATGCGAAGCAGATGCGGATTGTCATGCCGATCTCATCATCGTTAATTTTTCTCATACTGTTTACCGGTGCGGTAATGATGGCGGCTAAACATCTCTCGTTTACCCTTGAAAATATTGTTATGATTCTCTTTGCGATTGCCATGATTGTCTTAGAGGCCAAGCGCTATGGTTCACTAAAGCATATCAATCTTAAAGCTCCTCAGGCTTTCCCCCGTTACAAAAGCAGGGTGTATCGGTTCTTTGGTATTGAGTTGGCAATGAATGTCATCATGTCGATTTGGATGCTGGTGTGATTTTTATGTTTCATGAGGATGCGGGCAGTACACATTTACATGTAAAAGGAGCAGCGTTTAAATATCTTATTAAGGTGCGCCGTCATCAAGAGGGTGATGCCATTGACATCAGAGCTGAAGCCAACCCCCGTATGCTGCATCATTACCAGATAGAACGTATTGAGAACCGATCGGCTCTATTGCGGCTTATGCAGAGTGAGGATCTGGTGATACGAGCGAATAAAACGCTGCATATTATCTGGTGTATGATCGATACCAAGTCCATTGAAAAAGTGCTACCGATGCTGACGGAACTGGGTGTAGCTAAGCTATCATTTGTGTCATGTGCACGTTCCCAGGGAAATGTTCGCCTCGATTTTCAACGTTTCGGACGTATCGTCATGGCCGCAATGCAGCAGTGTGGGCGAAGTGAATTTATGGAGTTTGAACAATTACAAAGCCTCGAAGAGGCTGTGCAGCGTTACGATAATCTGGTCTGTTTGGATTTTGGTGACACGATGTTTAAGGGTACCGAAGCAATAGAAAGGGTACTGGTTGGATGTGAGGGCGGTTTTACAGATGCAGAACGTTTACTGCTTGCGTCGCAACAGAAATGTTGTTTCAATACACCGATGGTACTACGTTCGGAGAGTGCAGTCTGTACGATAGCCACTCAGATATTATTATAGAAATGTTTTTTCTTTAATAGAAAAAACAGGTTTTATTCGATACAATTCGCCTCCATAAAACCCGATGCCTGTACGGGTTAGATTAAATATACAGATATACGTACATTGACGTGTATCAAAGGAATCAACATGAAAAAAGATCTTCATCCAAAATCTGTCGAGTGCCACGTGTCGTGTGCCTGTGGCAATGCATTTGTGACAAAAAGTACACAAGAAAATATGCAGATTGACATCTGCAATGAGTGTCATCCATTTTATACCGGATCACAAAAAATCGTCGATACCGCTGGACGTGTTGAAAAATTCAATAAACGTTATAATCGCGGTTAATACCTACTGCAGGAACGGCGGATGCTTACCCTCGTTCCGACTCCAATTGGCAATATAGCCGACATTTCGCTTCGTGCTATGGAGACGCTGTTTCGCGCGGACATTATCCTGTGTGAAGATACACGCGTGACCAAAAAACTTCTAAATCTTTTGAGTGAACGTTACCATAAAGAGGGTAAAGAGCAACGCTTTATTGCCCTACATTCGCATAATGAGTCTACGTTTATTCATCAGTTACATGTAGATTTTTTTGATGCGGATGTCGTCTATGTAAGCGATGCCGGCATGCCTGGTATCAGTGACCCGGGACAGGTCTTGGTACGTTATTGTCTGGAACACCAGATTGCGTATGATGTGCTTCCGGGTGCCAATGCAGCGTTGACGGCATTTGTTGCTAGTGGTTTTGTTACAACACAGATGCTGTTTTTCGGCTTTTTGCCTCACAAAGGCGCTCATCGAAAAACGGCGCTGTTGCAGGCACTCTATAATGGTTTTACCACGGTACTGTACGAATCACCGCATCGGTTGCACAAACTGCTTCAGGAGATAGCACTCGAAGATGCAAAGCGTGATATTTTTGTCGCCAAAGAGCTGAGTAAACGCTATCAGAATTTTTACCGGGGAACAGCTACAGATATTCTTACAACACTTGATTTTCGGCTCAAAGGGGAGTGGGTTGTGGTGCTCGAACATGCTCCTGTACGTCATAGCAGTATTAGTGAAGCCGAGATACTGGCGTTAAATATTCCCAAAAAAGCGGCTTCAAAGCTCATTTCCAAAATAACCGGTGAAAATCCCAAGCAATGTTATGAACGATTAATTGAAAGTTAGCTAGAATATTGTGATGTTAATCTATGGTAAGCAAAGTATCTATTACTTGATAGAGAATCACCCTGACAAAATAGAGACGCTCTATCTGGCAAAAGATGTTGATAAAAAAGAGTATGCTGCGTTAATGCATCAGGCATTTGCATTAAAACGTATCCCGCAACAAGCGGCACAGCAGATGAGTAAAAGCGGTAACCATCAGGGGTATTTGGCTGATGTGGAAAGTATAGCGCTTAAGCCGGTCTCTTTTTTAAAAGATAAAACATTTGTGTTGATCTTAAGTGGGATCACTGATGTGGGTAATATGGGTGCCATTATCCGTAGTGCGTATGCATTGGGTGTTGATGCGGTCGTCATTAGCGGGTTAAATAAAATTTCTTATGAGCCGATAGCTAGAAGTAGTAGCGGAGCACTGTTTGACATGCCACTGCTTTTTTGTAAAAATGCTCTGGATATCATTAATGATTTAAAAACTATGGACTATGCCATTTACGGAGCAGTCATGGACGGTGAGAATGTTAACGAGGTCAATAGCGTACCAAAGCGGGCTTTAATATTGGGAAGTGAGGGTGAAGGGATTGTTCCACGTATACAGAAGAAATTGGATTATAAAGTTAAAATCGAAATGGTACATGGGTTTGACTCCCTCAATGTCAGTGCCGCCGGAGCAATTTTAATGGACAGGATGCGATAGATGCAGAAGAACTTGGAATATTTGAAAACCCTTGACCTTAATGATCTTCATAACACGACGCACATATCAATGTCGAGCTTGGAAGCCATTTTGAGTAGATCATATGATAAGCTAGAACGTATTCACTTTTCAGGATTTATCTCCATTTTAGAACGGGAATATCAGGTAGATTTGTCAGATGTACGATCGGAATATGCAGCATTCAACCCTAAGCCCGCAGTACAACAATCTACAATAAGCGTTAAGACCATGCTTAATGATACTCCAAAAAAAGAGTCTCAAAAGGGTTGGTTGGTACTACTGCTTGTTATTGTCGGCGTATCGGCAGCATTTTTCTTTGTCAATAAGTACATACTCAATACTCAAAAATTTTCATTTAGCAGCGAAGTCAATAACTCTGAAATTAATGCAGCCAAAGAGACAATGCATAATAATACAACAGTGAAACCGTATATGAATCAGAAAAAAAATGTTGTTTCCAATGTTGAAAAATCTCCGGATCCTGTTAATGAAACTATGGTTCCTGAGGAAGTTGACGGTGTTGAAGTGATTCAGACACAGCCGATTTCCCAAGGCGAAACTGTCTCCCAAATCTCAGGCGTCTCCTATAATGATCAGGTTACGATTATTCCGCATAAAAACGTTTGGATTGGTCTTATTGAACTTCCGAGTATGAAGAAGAAAAACATTGTTACAGATAAAGAGGTGAAAATTGACGATACGAAAGACTGGCTGATTGCATTGGGTCATGGCGAAGTCGATGTGCAACAAGACAGTGAAGTGCTGAATTTTGAAGGATCCAAACCCCTCTATTTTATTTATGAATATGGAACGTTACGACAAATTGACAAAGCCGAATTTAAAGTGCTCAACCAAGGAAAGATATGGTAAAAACCATTGTGATACTCTCAGTGATGCTGGCATCAGTTTATGGGGAATCGCTTCTTTTTGACAAGGTCAGGTCTCTGGTGGGTGATGCTTCATATCAAAAGAATCAATCATATATCAAAATTATTTTTTCTCCGGAGCGGGCATATTATAATCAAGGAACGGTTGATGTAGTCAAGGTGGCTCAGACACTTAAAAAAAATGGTCTGTTGCAGCTTTTTTTTAAAAAGCCCCAAGAGTTGGAACTCTCTTTTACTACCAATGGAGAAGCACTCTATTTTGTCAAGATTATTGAAGATGCGTTGCAGAATATGGGATACTATAATTATCTACTTGAAGATGCGATGCTCGATAATAGTGAATTTGTATGGAAAATCAAGCTTACCTCAGAATATATTATGGATCCGACCGTATTCAAAAAAGAGTTGAGCAAAAATAATGCTTTTTTAGTCAACATTGAGCGCCTCTCTGCTACACAATGGAACTACAGCATTGATATTAGTAACGCCCACCTCAATGCCTATAAGCTCGGCAACAATAAAACTCTTAAGCTCAAACGTTCTCAATATGCGTACTGGATTGATGTTCGCTATAGTAGTGTGTTAAATGTTAGCAGTCTAAATCGGAATCACTGGTACCCCTATATTGCGATTTATGATAAGCGTTTACGACTTTTAGACATTGTAAAAAAAGACAAAGCGATGCAGCGGATCCGATTTACTC
This sequence comes from Helicobacteraceae bacterium, assembly GCA_027057185.1. Classification (GTDB taxonomy): domain Bacteria; phylum Campylobacterota; class Campylobacteria; order Campylobacterales; family Sulfurimonadaceae; genus QNZR01. The sequence goes on from JALUJE010000009.1 coordinate 10,087, forward strand.
TCCCTAAGGATGCCGCCTATGTCAAGCTTGATGATATTTACACTATGAAAAACATTAAAGACGGGCTTCAAATAGAAGCACAATAAAAGTATGTTAAAATTTCAAAAATTTTTAAAGTAGATAGGTAATACCATGTTTGATGAAATAGAGTTTGACCGTATAAAGCGCCTGCCCAAGTATGTCTTTGCCGAAGTCAATGATCTTAAGATGTCTGAACGACGTATGGGTGCGGATGTCATAGACTTTAGTATGGGAAACCCTGATGGGGATACTCCCGAACATATTCGAGAAAAATTGGTTGAATCGGCGCAGAAGACCAAAACGCACGGTTACTCGGCATCAAAAGGAATTCCTAAACTACTTATGGCCATTTCAGACTGGTACAAACGTCGGTACGATGTTGATCTCGATCCCATGACCGAATGTGTGGCAACGATGGGATCGAAAGAAGGATACGCCCATTTGGCATATGCCATCACCAATCCCGGAGATGTCGCTGTTGTACCGGATCCAACCTATCCGATTCACTCCTATGCCTTTATTTTGGCCGGCGGCAACGTGCAGAAGATGGCATTGCCGTTTGATGAGGACTACCAGGTTGATGAGGATCAGTTCTTCATCAATCTGGATTACGCATTTAAAGACTCTTTTCCCAAACCGAAATATGTTGTGGTGAATTTTCCGCATAATCCCTCTACGGCAACGGTGACACCGGAATTTTATGAGCGTTTGGTAGCTCTGGCTAAAAAAGAGCGTTTTTATATTATTAGTGATATTGCTTATGGCGATATCACCTTTAACGGCTACAAGACCCCCTCTATCATGAGCGTCAAGGGAGCAAAAGATGTGGCAGTAGAGAGTTTTACGTTATCTAAAAGTTACAATATGGCAGGATGGCGTGTCGGTTTTTTTGTCGGTAATAAAAAGCTCATTGGAGCGCTGCAAAAGATTAAATCATGGCTCGATTACGGGATGTTTACTCCGATTCAGGTTGCGGCTACGGTGGCACTAAACGGCGATCAGCAGTGTGTTCGGGACATTACCGATAAATATGATCACCGTCAGGACGTTCTGATCGAAGCATTTGGACGTGCTCGATGGCATATTCGCCGTAATCAGGCATCAATGTTCTGCTGGGCAAAAATTCCCGAATGTGCTGCACATTTAGGGTCGCTGGAATTCTCCAAACGTCTGCTTGTGGAGGCACAGGTTGCCGTTGCACCGGGTATTGGTTTTGGAGATTATGGCGAGGGCTATGTTCGTATTGCTTTAATTGAAAATGATAAACGCATTCGTCAGGCTGCGAAAAATATTAAACGGTTTTTACAGCAGTTTGAAGAGCAAAAAGGGCAATCATGTTAACAGTCGGAGTTATTGGTGTTGGGGTTGTCGGCACATCAGTCGTAAAAATTCTTAACGATAATCAAGCGATGATTACGGCACGCTCCGGTGTGCAGATTCGTGTTAAAAGCGGTGTGGTTAAAAATCTTACCAAAGAACGTGATGTTCAGATTGCTCTGAGTGATGATCCTTATGATATTGTGAATGACCCGGAGATTGATATTGTCGTCGAGTTGATGGGCGGTGTGGATGAGCCGTTTCAAGTGGTTAAAAAGGCGTTGGAAAACGGCAAGGCTGTTGTGACGGCAAACAAGGCACTGTTAGCCTATCATCGTTACGAGCTTCAAGATATTGCCAAAGATATTGCCTTTGAATATGAAGCATCTGTTGCCGGTGGTATTCCTATTATTACTGCCCTTCGTGAAGGACTTTCTGCAAACCATATTGAGTCCATTAAAGGCATAATGAACGGAACATGTAATTACATGTTGACCAAAATGATGGAGGAAGGTATCGCCTTTGACGCCATTTTAAAAGAAGCGCAGGAGCTGGGCTATGCCGAGGCAGACCCAACATTTGATATTGGCGGATTTGATGCGGCGCACAAACTGCTTATTTTAGCATCTATTGCCTATGGAATTGACGCAAAACCTGAAGATATCCTAATTGAAGGTATTGAACAGGTCACGCAAGACGATATTGCTTTTGCTAAAGAGTTTGGTTACAGTATTAAACTTTTGGGGATTGCCGCACGTAGCGGTGATGAGGTGGAGTTACGGGTACATGCCTGCTTAATCAGACAGGAGGAGATGATTGCTAAAATTGACGGGGTTATGAACGGGGTGAGTGTCGTTGGTAATTATGTCGGTGAGACGCTCTACTATGGTCCTGGAGCCGGCGGTGATGCCACAGCAAGTGCTATTGTTGCCAATATCATTGATATTGCCCGTTCTGGTAAAAGTGCCCCCATGCTAGGATTTAACAAACCGCTTGAAGGTGCCTTGAAGCTAAAAGCCAAGGATGCAATAACATCACGTTATTATTTACGCATAAAAGTAGAGGACAGACCCGGGGTGCTGGCACAAATTGCTACTATATTTGGTGCACATCATATTTCTATTGAGACCATGATACAGCCGCCGTGTGAGAGTAAATACGCTAACCTGCTCCTGTCAACCCATCAGGCACACGAGCGTGATATGCAGCGAGTAATGTGTGAACTAGAAGCACTGGACTTCGTTATTGAACGACCGGCGATGATTCGGATCGTAGCATCGTAGCATCGTGTGACATCTTTACGGGGTGTTGCGCCATATTAACTATTTTCTTTTCATTCTTAAACTTATTTTAACTATTTTTTTTGTAAAATACGCGTCCGCATGCGTCCCTTTGGACATTTATTTGAATGTTTGTACATGTTTTAGCAAATATATACAAGTATTGGTTGTGCTCGAGCAACCTACAAAGGCATGCTGCAGACCCTATATGAAACGGAGTGTACAATGAAAGTACGAGCTTCAGTAAAAAAGATGTGTGACGACTGCAAAGTGGTGAAACGTAAAGGGATTGTCAGAATTATCTGTAAAAATCCCAAACATAAACAGAGACAAGGATAAGAATGGCACGTATAGCTGGTGTAGACTTACCTAAGAAAAAGCGCGTAGAATATGGACTAACATATGTTTACGGAATCGGACTGCATACTTCACGTCAAATTCTTGATGCCACCGGTATTGACTATAACAAACGTGTTCACGAATTAAGTGGTGAAGAAGTTGCAAAGATTACTGCCGAGATTCGCAAATCTCACATGGTAGAAGGTGACTTACGTAAAAAAGTTGCCATGGATATTAAAGCATTGATGGATCTTGGGTCATACCGTGGTCTTCGTCACCGCCGTGGTCTTCCATGTCGTGGACAAAAAACTAAGACAAATGCGCGTACTCGTAAGGGTAAACGTAAAACTGTCGGCGCAGCGTAAGGAAGTAGAGTATGGCAAAAAGAAAAGCAACTCGTAAAAAAGTCGTTAAAAAGAATATTGCTCGCGGTATTGTACATATTGCTGCATCATTCAACAATACACTCGTCACAATTACCGACGAGATGGGTAACATGATCTGCTGGAGTTCTGCGGGTAGTCTTGGTTTCAAGGGTTCTAAGAAATCAACACCGTTTGCGGCACAGGCTGCTGTTGAAGCTGCTGTTGAAAAAGCCCAGGTTCACGGAATTAAAGAATTGGGCATTAAAGTACAAGGTCCTGGAAGTGGGCGTGAAACGGCCGTCAAGGCTGTGGGTGCCATTGAAGGCATTCGTGTAACATTCATGAAAGATGTTACTCCACTACCACATAACGGTTGTCGCGCACCTAAGCGTCGTAGAGTTTAAGGAGGTTACTGATGGCAAGATATAGAGGTCCAGTAGAAAAAATCGAAAGAAGATTCGGTGTAAGCCTTAACTTAAAAGGTGAGCGTCGTTTAGCAGGAAAATCTGCTTTAGAAAAACGTCCTTACGGTCCGGGTCAGCATGGTCAGCGTCGTAAAAAAGTTTCGGAGTATGGTTTACAACTTAACGAGAAGCAAAAAGCAAAGTTCATGTACGGACTTTCTGAGAAGCAGATGCGTGCCCTCTTTAAAGAAGGAAAGCGTCGTGATGGCAATACCGGTTTTAATTTGATTACATTGATTGAACAGCGTTTGGATAATGTTGTTTATCGTATGGGATTTGCATCAACACGTCGTTTTGCACGTCAGCTGGTTAATCATGGTCATGTATTGGTTGACGGTAAAAAAGTTGATATTGCTTCTTACCGTGTAAAACCGGGACAAAAGATTGAAATTGCCGAAAAAAGCAAGAAAAATGTTCAGGTATTGCGTGCTATTGAACTGACAAATCAGACAGGCTTGGCACCATGGGTTGATATTGATGCTGAAAAGGTATTTGGTATTTTCACCCGTCTTCCTGAACGTGAAGAGATTGTGATTCCAGTTGAAGAACGTCTAATCGTTGAGCTTTACTCGAAATAATCATAAAAAAGGGCGTATTAATGAATAAGATTAAAACTTCTCCACTTCTACCTCAAGAGTTTGTTGTTGAACAAATTTGCGAGAATGAAGCAAACATAATAGCTTATCCATTTGAAACGGGTTTTGCGGTATCACTAGCTCACCCGCTTCGCCGTTTTTTATTGAGTAGCTCGGTAGGGTTTGCTCCCATCGCCATTAAAATTGAGGGTGCCAAGCATGAGTTTGACTCGGTACGTGGTATGCTTGAAGATATTTCAGATTTTATAATTAACTTAAAAGGCATTCGCTTCAAGCTAAATAATGATGCAACTGAGGCACGAGTATCGTACAGTTTTAGCGGTCCTTGTGAGATTACAGGAAGTGATCTTAATAACGATGATGTTGAGATTGTAACCCCAGAAGCATTTTTAGCAACGCTTAATGAAGATGCTACACTAAATTTTGAGATTATTATCAATAAAGGTATCGGATATGCACCGAGTGAAGATATTCGCGACGATATTGAAGAGGGCTTTATTGCATTAGATGCTTTTTTTACTCCGGTACGTAATGTAACGTATGAGATTGAAAATGTTCTGGTTGAGGATAATCCAAACTTTGAGAAAGTTATTATAAAAATTGTAACTGATGGACAAATTTCACCTTTGGATGCATTTCGAAATTCTCTTGAAGTGATGTATGGTCAATTGGCAGTATTTAATAGTGAAATCAATATTCAGGCACCAAGTACTGTGGAACGCGTTGAAGAGTCAGTCGAGTTGAAACAGTTATTGACCAGTATTGATGAATTGGGTTTGAGTGCACGTAGTTTTAACTGCTTGGATCGATCCAATATTAAGTTTGTTGGTGAAATTACATTGATGAGCCAAAATGATCTGAAAAATGTGAAAAACTTAGGTAAAAAATCTTTTGATGAAATTGTTGAAAAACTCGAAGAGTTTGGATTTGCAGTTGGATCTGATTTATCAGATGATTTAATCAGTGCTTTCAAAAAGAAATTAGAAGAGTAAAGAGGAAATATAATGAGACATCGTCATGGTTACCGCAAGCTAGGTCGTACCAGTGCACATCGTGCTGCACTGCTTAAGAACCTGACCATTGCGTTAATTGAAAATGGAAAAATAGAGACTACTGTGCCCAAAGCAAAAGAGCTGCGCTCGTATGCTGAGAAGCTAATTACCATAGCGCGTACCGGTGATGCTAATGCTCACCGAACAGTATTTGCAGCATTACAAAGCAAAGAAGCTACTAAAAAACTACTCAATGAAATTGCACCGGAGTATAGAGAGCGTAACGGGGGTTATACTCGAATTACACGAACACGTATTCGTCGTGGTGATGCAACGACCATGGCATTTATTGAATTTGTATAAATGATAGTAAGATGAAAGCATTGCTTTTATCTTACTAGTAACGATCTGCTGCACAGCAGCACTGCGTTACCACACTTCTAGTGATTACCCCTTCATATATGTATTGTTCTAAGGATGACTATGTCAGTGGAATTCGGATTTGGAACCTATAGAGTAGTTGATCAAAACCTTGAGCATATCCAAGCATTACGCTTAGCGATAGAATCAGGGGTTCGTATTATAGACACTTCACCCAATTATATGGATGGTGCCGCTGAACGTGCCGTTGCTACGGTACTTGCACAATCGGGTCAGGTCGTGGATGATATTGAAATTATCGGTAAATTTGGATATATACAAGGCTCATTGCTTGAGCAGATTAAGGGTGATAATCCATTTAATGGGGTTGTGAAGTATAGCGACAGTTGCTATCATTGTATTGATGCCGAATTTATGCGAGAACAATTGCGTCAGTCACTACAACGGCTTGAGCAAAATGTGTTAGCGTGTTATCTGCTTCACAATCCTGAATATTACCTATATGACGCACTCAATAATGGCATATCAGTAGACGCAGCGCGTGATACCATGTTGCAACGTATCTATACTGTTTTTGTAGCGTTGGAACAAGAAGTGCAGAAGGGTCGAATAAAAAGCTACGGTATCAGCTCTAACAGTGTTGCAAAAGCATCACGGGAACCGGATTTTTTACCCTAT
>JALUJE010000010.1 GCA_027057185.1 Helicobacteraceae bacterium
GTCTTTAAAATATCCATCATATCGCTCATGTCAAGAGCCTTGACAGAACCTACGGTACCAACCGGCATAAACACCGGTGTCTGAATGGTTGAATGTGCCGTGGTAATACTGCATGCACGCGCCTTACCACTGGTTGCTTCAACATGAAATTCCATGAACGACCTTATCTGTTTAAGTGTGGTATTTTAACACAAATCAGCGAGTAGGATTTGTAAAGTAAGCATGTAAATTATGATGTGCTTTAGAACCGTTGTGTGTTAGTCCGTTTGCCTAAGGTTACTGGAGGCACCCTTGTGATAAAATCGCGCCATTAAAATTGCACAGGTTGAGTCGTAAAGAATGAAAAAAATCCTTATTATTAGTGATGGTGCTATAGGAACACGTTTTATAGAACGTGTGATTAATACCTATTCCAAAGATAATATTTACTATGTGGTTCAGATGCGTGCCAAACATTTTGATAATGTTGATCCCAGTAAATTTAAGTTTTTTGAGTTTGATCCAACCAGTCTTTCCAAGCTTGCCAATCTATTGAAAATGGAGTTTGTTCAAGCTGTGATGGCCATGGAAATTCCTAGTGATATTATGAATACACTCAAAAATATCCGAACGCTTAAACAGCAGTTGAGTGTGGTCGTGCTCGATCAGTGGGGACTCGAAATTGATGACAGTTACGTCTCTATTGTCAACGCAAATGACCTGTTAGCCTCGCACCTACTGGATTTTTTGCCCAATGTACCCGTCATTGCACAGAATGTCGGCCTGGGCGAGGGAGAGATCATGGAGGTACTCGTGCCTTTTGGTAGTTCGTTTGTCTACCGTCATTTAGGCGCTATAGAACAGAAAAGCTGGCAGATTGCCGCCATTTATCGTGATCGTAAGCTGGTTTTTCCCAATGCCAAGCGAATGATTCATCCCAATGATATTTTGCTGCTTATTGGTGATCCTTTGGTATTGAAATCGGTTTACCGTGCAATAAAACGGGAGTTAGGACAGTTTCCAGCACCCTATGGATCTGCATTGTATCTTTATCTGGACATGATTTATGATGATAACTCCTATTTGGACGATCTCTTGCAGCAGGCGCTTTATGTAAAAGAGCAGTTGCATAAAGAGCTCATTATTAAAATAACAAACCCGGGTAATTTGGATCAAATAGCAAAGATCAAAGCACTGCGTCGGGATGATATTACCATAGATATCAGCTATCTTTCAGAAGGAAAAGTAGCATTATTTTCTGATATTAAAAAATATCATGTTGGTTTGCTACTGGTGACGAGTGCTCTTTTTAAAGATGTGACAACACGGCGTGCCCTTTATGAGAGTGGTATTCCCGTACTGAAACTTTCACAGAAACTTCTTGCCGACATTAAAAGCTCGGTGATTATTTTAACGGAAAATAAAGAGTTAGAAAAGGTCTCTACTACCATTTTTGATTTCTCCTCTCAGTTGGGACTGAATATTGAGCTGATAAATAATATTAACGAGCCTCAAACCGAGCGTCAGGAGGTCATTGAGCATTTTAAAAACCTCTCTTCTATCTTTTCAAAATCTATTAAAGTTCTGGATGTCGAGAATAACCAGATTCGTACTCTGGAAAAACGTGAAAACTTTTTGCACTGTATGCCGTTTTCTGAAAAAATTGCATCGCGAAATATACTTTCATTTCTTTCTACTGACAGTGAAAAACTTTACTATCGTCTCGATGCCTACCATCAGCTTTTTGTTCCCGTTCGCATCTAATTCTTAAGTAACGAAGCCTCCTGCTTCCATTTTCACCGTTATTTAAGAGAATACAAAGTATTATAAACAGATAAAAATTATTGGATAGGTATGATTGTTGATATTGCACTGAAAAAAGAGGTAGATCATTCGTATGAGATTGTTATTGATGCGTTACCGCAACTCACTTTTGATCGAAAGGTTGCTATAGTTACCAATCCTAAGGTAGCCGGATTGCATCTAAAGTATCTGCTAGATAATCTTCGCGCAGATGAACTCTATATTATTACCGTTCCCGATGGTGAGATGTATAAAAACCAGGTGAGTATCGATGCCATCGTCGAGCGGCTTTTTGACCATCGTTTTAACCGCAATTCATTGCTAATTGCTTTTGGTGGCGGTGTCATTGGTGACATGACGGGTTTTGCAGCAAGCATATACCAGCGTGGCATTGATTTTATACAAATTCCTACAACACTGCTCTCTCAGGTTGATGCAAGTGTCGGAGGTAAGACGGGCATTAACAACCGTTACGGAAAAAATCTTATTGGGGCATTTCATCAACCGCAGGCGGTCTATATTGACCCGTATTTTCTGAAAACGCTGCCACAACGTGAGTTTAGTGCAGGGGTTGCCGAAATTGTTAAAATGGCCGTGACGTTCAATAACGAATTTTTCGAATTTCTGGAACAGGCCGACTTGAGTGAAGAGCAGATACTAACTAGAGTCTTGGCACAGGCAGTACAGACTAAAGCATGGGTGGTTTCTCAAGATGAGAAAGAGCGGGGGTTACGGGCGGCACTAAATTATGGGCACACCTTTGGACATGTGATTGAAAAAGAGACACACTATAAAACGTACCTTCACGGCGAAGCAGTGGGTATAGGTATGGTTATGGCAAACCGGCTTGCGCTTGAGCTGGGATGGATGAATGATTCGCAAGTGCATCGCATTACCAGATTGCTTGAAAAACATAAGATTCCGACCACCTATGTTATTACAGACGTCGATGCCTTCTATGAGACTTTTTATCTCGATAAAAAGAGTAGTGACACGACTATAAAATTCATATTGCCGCGCGGCATCGGTAATGTGGAGATAACTGATGCTATAGATGAAGCGACAGTAAAGGGTGTTCTTGAAGGGTTTGTAACGTAATGAAGCAATGTATTATTGTACTATTTCTATTGTGTATGAGTATGTGTTCTACTGCAATAGCCGTCTCCTCGGACGTCAATGGTAGTGCTGAAGTGAACACAACGGCGCAGGAGAAGCACCCCATCATCTCACACCAACAGGAGTTAGACAATACGCGTCACAATAACCGGAAGAAAAATGCACTGATTCGTGAACTACGAAACAATATTGTATTGAGTAATAAAGAACTCGAACGTGATAGTATCTGGACAAAAAAATATAGTTCCTACTTAACCTATATTGAGGTCAAAAAAGATTTGGTACGCCTTCAAGAAAAGATTGACAGGCTGACGAAAAGTGGTGAAAGTATTGAAGACAGTGATACCATTGATTCTCTTTTAGCGAAGAAAAAACTTTTAACTGATCAGATTGAGTTGTTGAAAGGGCATGGAAAAACGCCATTTGCATCATTGTTAAAACCTGAAAAAATTGAAGAATATCCTAAAATAGAAAACCCCATAGAAATTTTTACAGGACTCTCTTTTATTAAGCGGATGCATGAAATGTATGCTTCATATGTCAACCGCGAATATGAGATGCGTACATTGATCGTTCATCTGCGAAACAAGGTCAAAAACTATGAAAAGCTCTCACAGCTCGGCGCATTAACAGATGCAGAAGAGCAGCGGGTATATCGGGCAGCAGTCAAACAGTTGAAGACGTTTGAACGTACACTCGAGACTCTTGAGTTGACCGATGAACTTTATAAAAAACGTATTGAAGCCATTGAAGTAGAAATCAACAAAGATATTGAAACCCAGCTAGTGGAGTTGGCAAATATTGTCATTGTTATTGTAGTGCTTCTTATTGTCTTTTTTCTTGCTAAGTTGATTGCACGTAAATATTTGGTTGACAATGAGCGGTTCTATATGATCAATAAAGTCATCAATTTTATTAATTTTCTTCTCATCTTTTTTGTACTGCTGTTTGCCTATATTGACAATGCCGGTTACATTGTTACGGTGCTTGGTTTTGCTTCAGCGGGTATTGCCATTGCGATGAAAGACTGGTTTATGAGTATTTTAGGTTGGTTGGTCATTGTCTTGGGAGGTTCCATTCATACTGGAGATCGGGTTCGAGTCGATAAAGACGGTATGCTCTATGTTGGGGATGTATTGGATATTTCATTGCTGCGCATTACGATTTTAGAAGATATTACCTTGACCACCTACAAACATAACCGACGGGCAGGGCGTATTATTTTTATTCCCAATAACTATGTTTTTACCTCTATGATTGCAAACTATTCCCATGCCTCTTTAAAAACGGTATGGGACGGTATTGACATTACCATTACATTTGAATCGAACCATAAAAAGGCATTGCACATTGCCAAAGAGATTACCCGTAAGTACTCTAAAGGATACACCGACATTACCAGAAAACAGCTCAATAAATTGCGCAATCAGTACAATTTAAAAAACACCAATGTGGAGCCACGAATTTTTTCGTTTATTGAGCCAAACGGAGTGCAGATCAGTTCGTGGTATTTGACCAACGCCTATGCGACATTAACACTTCGCAGTACAATTTCAACGGAAATATTAGATGCCTTCTTGGCGGAAAGTGATATTGAAATTGCCTATCCTACACAAAAGCTTCATTTGAGTAACAGTGACAATCAGTTACGCATGGAAGAGGTTGATAGTATATGAAAAAGGTCTTTTTCAAAACCTTTGGATGCCGCACCAATGTGTTTGATTCTCAGGTAATGATGAGTCGCCTTGAAGGATATGAAATCACACCAAACGAAGCCGATGCCGATGTGGTCGTAGTTAACTCTTGTACGGTAACCAATGGAGCAGACAGTAGTGTTCGGGGGTATGTCAATCAGCTTTACAATAAGGGTAATGTCAAAGTATTATTGACCGGATGCGGTGCTCATACTAAAGGAGAATCTTTATTGAAAGACAATAAAGTTTTCGGTGTGTTTGGTCAAAGTGAAAAAGAGAAGATCAATACCTTGTTAAATGCTTCCAAGCCTTTTTATGAATTGGGAGATCTTGATTTTATCGATAATAATATTGTTGATGACTTTGTCGGAAAGAGCCGAGCGTTTATTAAAATTCAAGAAGGATGTGACTTTCGTTGTAGTTACTGCATTATTCCTTTTGTTCGTGGTGATGCCCGGAGCATGAACGAAGTGAATATCTTAAAACAGATAGCCAATCTTGCCGCCAACGGCTTCGGTGAGTTTGTACTGACCGGAACTAATGTTGGTAGTTATGGCAAATCCGAGGGAAAAAATATTGCTTCACTGATGAAAAAAATAGCGCAGATTCGTGGTGTACGACGTATTCGTTTGGGTTCCATTGAACCTATTCAGATTGATGATGAATTTAAAGAAATACTCGATGAACCTTGGCTCGAAAAACATCTGCATATTGCGCTACAGCATACTTCTAAAGAGATGTTGCGCATTATGAATCGTCGTAATAAGTTTGAGAGTGATCGCATACTTTTTCAAAATCTTGCAGACAAAGGTTTTGCGTTGGGTACCGATTTTATAGTGGCACACCCCGGAGAGAGTGATGCTTTATGGCGTGAAGCAATGATAAACCTCGAAACGCTGCCTCTGACGCATGTTCATGCTTTTACCTACTCCAGACGTGATGGTACCCCCTCGGCGTTGATGACGTCCTCGCTTAAGGGCACGGTTGCCAAAGCTCGTATGAAAGAGCTGCGGGCTATTGTTGATGCTAAAAATATCGCCTTTCGAAAGCAGTATCAGGGTACGTTGGAAGTGCTTGTCGAGAGTGTTAAGGAGGGGTGTTATCATGGACTTGATC
>JALUJE010000011.1 GCA_027057185.1 Helicobacteraceae bacterium
CACTCATTGCCAAAACATCGGCAATGTTTTTACCTTTGTACTCAACCTCTAACGACTGTTCGTTATAGCGTTTTCCCTTACACGAGTCGCACTTTACCAAAATATCGGGCAAAAAGTGCATCTCAATTTTAAGCTCCCCTTCTCCCTGGCATTTTTCACAGCGTCCGCCTTTCACGTTAAAACTAAATCGTGAGGTAGTGTAGCCCCGCAACTGTGCCTCCTTGGTTTTTGCAAAGAGGGCACGAATTTCATCCATCACGCCGGTGTAGGTCGCGGGATTACTGCGTGGGGTTCTGCCAATGGGGCTTTGATCAAGGTAGATCACCTTATCAAGTTTATCGAGCCCTTCAATAGCAACACCGGCAATTTTTTTTACTTTACGGGCATGATTGAGCAGTTCACGTGCCGTAGGCAAGAGAGTTTGTAAAATGAGTGAACTCTTGCCGCTACCGCTGACACCGGTAATACAGACAAAATTATGTAGTGGAATTTTTACATGTAAATTCTTAATATTGTTCAAGGAAACATTACGCAGCTCTAGCCATTCCTGCTGTGCTCTACGGTAAAAATACTCAATTTTTTTCCTACCGTTTAAATAATCTGCCGTAAGGGTTTTAGATTGTTTGAGCTTTGCAAGCGTCCCTTTAAAAACAACCTCTCCCCCATATTTACCCGCACCCGGACCAATATCGACAATATAATCGGCATGTTCAATGGTCTCTCTGTCATGTTCAACAACAATCACCGTATTGCCCTTTTCCTGAAGGGATCGTAATGTACGGATCAGTTTTAAGGTATCCCGTTCATGCAGTCCAATGCTAGGTTCATCAAGTACGTACATCACCCCGGTCAGACCACTGCCGATTTGAGATGCAATACGAATGCGTTGTGCCTCACCGCCACTAATGGTTCTTGCATCACGATTGAGTGTCAAATACCCCAAACCAACGTCATACAAAAAAAAGAGTCGCTCTCGAATCTCGTTTAAAATGGGTGCGGCTATCATGCGATGTTGTGTATTGAGGTAGCTAAAAGTCTCCGCATCATGAAACCACTGGTAACTCTTTTCTATGGGCAGGGAAATAATATCGGAAATTCGTTTGTCCGCCACACGAACCGCCAGACTTTCTTGACGTAACCGGTGGGACTCGCATACGTCACACACCTTCTCACTCATATAGTCTCCCAGCTCTTTTTCATCTTTGAACATGTCATAGGCAATACGAATGACTCCCGGCCAAATGCGCTTGATGGGATGATGCTTCCACTGAAACGTCACCTCATCAATACTGCCGTGTAAAATCGCCTTTTTCTGATGAGCTTTAAGTGTCGAAAACGGTACGGTCATATCAATACCGTTTTGCGTACAGAAGCCTTTTAAAAATGTAAAATAGTACCCTTTGTTAAAGCCGTAAATAATCTTAACGGCTCCTTTTTCAATACAAAGCTCTCCATCAATAATTTTCTCCTGATCGAGTGCGTAGCGAATACCCAAACCGTCACATTCAAGACAGGCACCTTTGGGTGAATTAAATGAAAACGTCAGCGGCTCCAGCGGCTCAAAGCTCACTTTACAGTCAAAGCAGGCATTATGTTCGCTGTAGTGAATCATTTTCTCACTCAGTCCTACCTCTTCGTGATTTAAAATCTCCAGCTCCAGCTCACCGTAACTCTCTTTGAGTGCCCGCTCCACATCAGCAGCAATACGCTCCTTATTGTCCGGCTTAATAACAATACGGTCGATAACAACTTTAATGGTGTGTTTTTTGGTCTTACTCAGCTCAATCTCATCATCCAGACGTACCATAACGCCATCAATCATGGCACGAACGTAACCTTTGTGACGCAGCGACTCCATCATATCCTGATAGCTTCCCTTTTTCTCATTGACCAGAGGTGCTAAAATAATCACTTTGGCACCTTCTGGCAACAGACGTACCTGTTCAATAATGTCTTCGGCACTCATCTGTGAGATGGGTTTATCGCATAAGTGGCAATGTTGCACTCCAATACGGGCATAGAGCAGACGAAAATAATCATAAATCTCCGTAATGGTTCCTACGGTAGAACGTGGATTTTTTGAAGTCGTTTTCTGATCAATGGCAATGGCAGGCGTCAGTCCTTCTATTTTATCAACATCAGGTTTTCCGATGCGATCTAAAAACTGCCGTGCATAGCTTGAAAGTGATTCAATATACCGCCGTTGTCCCTCCGCATAAAGAGTATCAAATGCCAGAGTTGACTTACCGCTACCACTTAATCCGGTACAAACAACCAGCTTGTTCTTAGGAATTTCCAACGAAATATTTTTTAAATTGTTCTCTCGTGCACCGTGAATTTTTATCTTACTCATTACCCACCAATCTTATAAATAAATAGAACGCTATTACCATGTAAAACAGTAGTAGTGATTTTTTCTGCAGGTTCGCATTGACCTGATGTTTAAAATGAATGCCAAACAGTACACCCAACAGTGATGCCAAGCCAATAATAATACCGCTTTCATAATCCAAAACCCGCGCCAAACTCAAACCAATCACACCCGAGACCGAAGAAAATACGACAAAAAAGAGCCCTGCGGAAATAGCATTTTTTAAATTTACATGTAAAAATCCCACCAAAATAGGTACCAGTAGGATGGATCCTCCCACACCAATAGAGATGGAGAACAGACCAATAACCACACCAATAACAAACAGCAGTGCCGGATGCGGCCGAATCACTGCATCGTACTGTTCGGTTTTAACATACATACGTGCCAGAGCAAAAACAACAAAGGCAAAAAAAAGCACTTCCAAAGCAAAGGCATTCACTTTGGCGACAATGAAAGCACTTAAAAGCGCCCCGACAAACCCGCCAAATCCTATTACGGCAACCATATTTAGGTCAAGCGTACCTTTTTTAAAGTTAAGATAGCTACCATAAACCGAACTAAAAACCATCTGAATCACAGAGATACCGATTGCCGTTTTCATGTCATAACCCAAAAAAAGGAGTGTTGGTACTAAAATGGTGCCCCCTCCGATTCCAAAAAAACCTGAGAGTATTCCCACACAAATACCGATAACTCCTAACTCTACCACCATTACTTTGCCTTAATCAAGAGGCGATTGTACTGAAGAATTCCTTTAAAACGGCATAGTAAACACTATTATGCTCAAAACATTTCATCCAGATAATATTTGGCAATATCCGCTCGTTTATCGGCAAAGTTACGCATAACATCGACATTATGGTACCATGTATCCATGTTGGGATAATCCGGCCCGGCATCACCCCATGTTGCAATGTGTCTCGGCATCTCGGGTTCAATAACTTCTGTCATATCATCTATGAGTGATCGCACATGTTCAGGAGCAAATACTGTATCTAAAAGTTCGTAATACCTCGTCACAAACATTCTTTTAAAGGTCTCGTTTTTTAATAAATTTCGTAACAAAAATGTTGCCAAAGGCCGATTTCTCCAATCATCACTATTATCGTCTATGGCGAATGCCAAAGTATTGTGCATCAGTCCAAAGTCCTTTGGATCGCGTGAGGGATCCTCATCATAAAGATAAAACCCGGCGTCTTGATCGTCCATCATCCATCGCCATTTAGCATCTTCTGTTTGCTCTTTCCAATAGCGAATGTTATTGTGGGGCCAATCGAAATTTGCTGCATATATTTGAATAATCTGATAATCTATATAATTACCGATATCCATATGTTCGGAGACATAGCTATAGTAGCGGTCATCACGAAGATCATGTTGTTCAATATATGCTATAAGTGCAGCATATTCATCTGCCTTTCCCTCCTTAACAATTTGCTTATCACCATAAAGAATATTGACTTTTTTTGGATTAAGCTCAGGATAATTGTTTGCCAAATAGTCTTCATTTTTCTTTTCTCGAATGTTATGAATACCCCAATATTCTCCGTTAATAAATACAATAGATGGCTCATATGCTTGATAGTCAATATCAAGATCATCTTTAACAAGCTGCTGTATCATCGCATCTCGAAACATACTTTTCCACCAGTCCTGTCCCGAATTTCTCAATTTGAAACTTTTAAATGCCGTAATCGCTTTTTCTTTAAATAGTTTGTAATAAATACGATCAGATCCTAGCATTGCATCGGCTTTAATAGAAAGTGATTTTTGTGCCATCTCCCGGGAGCAATGACCACTAATGGCAATATGCACCTCTTGATTGAACCCCAAATGTTTTTCCGTATCGAAATACTCTATATTTGCCGGACGCTTCCACTTCTGCATGTAATTGGCAGTACCGCTACCGCAGGCTTTGGCTATTCCATTACTGCCTTCTATATAGATGCCGATACGCTCATCCCAAAGGTAGGGTTCATCCGTTACAATCGAAATTACCGGAAGTGTCGTCTCTTCGTTCATAAAATAGGTATGCGTTATTCTACGACTTGGAAACATACCATCATCCCCAACACTCATGGCACGCAGTACTGTTGTGCTATCTATGGCAATAGGCTCCGTATAACGAAGCGAACCGTAAGTCGGATAGGATCCGTCCGTCGTATAGTAAATATCGGCATTATCTGCATGTAGTGAGACACGAATCGGCGCATCATAAAAACCTCCTGGAATGGAAGCCGTCGGTGGTTTTGATTGTACTAATGTTTCTAAAACACTCCAGTTCTTTTCCAAGGGTGTCGGATAGGTAAACCCTATACTCTTGCCATTTTTGGCACATGAAATATCTATGGTCTGTTCACCAAACTCCAAAGAATCAATCAGGACATTATTTGCATCAAACAATGCCACAGCGTCACCCTTACGGCTGAGCTTAAAGTTGGTATGATCGTTTATGAGATGGGTATCTTTTCCATCCGCCCAAAACAACATATAACTTTTTGCCGATATTACCGTACCTTCTGGAATGGTCCATTTCGCTTTCGAGAGGCTATCACTCAACTTATATCCGCCGATCTCCATACTGGTATTACTGCTGTTATACAATTCTATCCAGTCTGAAAATGCTGCATAATCAGGGTCAATCAATGTATGTGCATTAGCTGCCATGACCTCATTGATGCTAAGACCTTCTGATGTGTTATTTTCTATAACCTTGAACGGAGAAAATGCTACTTCACGATACGAACCGTCTATGAAAGCCCGCACCTCGTACTCCTGCGCCTCATCAAGTGATGGGAAGGCAAAACGTCCATGGTGTTTTCCTTCCGTTCCTATTTTATATACAACATGTTCTGGCATATTGGTATCGTAGGCATAAAAGAGTCCTAACCAGTCATCACGGTTCCCCGGTAACTCTGAGACCAATACACCAATTGACTCGCCTTGTTGATAATACCGTTTTTCAGTCTGAATCGATGTTGCAGACACAATACTCACAGTCAATAGTATGCTGGTAATGATCTTTGACATGTAGAACTCCTTCATATTTAACAACGTGTAACAACTAATTATTACACAAAATTATACCATAATTAAAAGCAAAATAAAGATATTTTAACATTACAACATCCTCTTCATAGGGCTTTATTCCAAATCCAATAATTTTTTTGCAATCCACCTCTTTTAATCAATTATTTACATTCAATAACGTATAATCAACACAAATTATGTAAATTCAAGGGAATACTAGAGTAGATGATCAATTTTATTACCACAGCAAGCGAAAACTTTTTTCAGCATCAAATTGGCACCACATGTATTCCTTTTTCTCATGAGTCGGCGTCAGAGAGAACGATTCTTGCTTACATTGATATCAGAAGTGTTTCCAACAGTGTGTATCGTGTCTATATTGCTATGGGTGCGCCATTATTGTCACAAATTACCGAGCTTTTTTTAGGCGAAGAAAATCCTGATGAAGACACCTTGAAAGAGATGTTGCTTGAAACAACCAATATGATTGTCGGCAGTGCCAAAGTGTTAGCAGAAGATTCAGGAGATGCTTTTAGTATTGAAACACCGCTCATTGAGCAACATATGATTTCAAATCTCGCATGTCATGACATACGTCACCTGAAAATTGACAATCATATCATGACCATTGCGATGAAGGAGCTGTAAGAATGTCTACAGAACAACACTGCATTGAATTTGATACGCTTAAAGAGCTTTCCTGGATGGACTACGAAGGCCTACTCGACATGGAGGTTGAATTTATTTCCGATCTTGGTCAAACTATGCTGAGTATTTCCGAAATATTAAAGCTGGAAAAAGGCTCGGTCATTGATTTAAAGAAACCTGCCGGTGAAAGTGTTGAATCCTATGTCAACGGGCGTATTATCGGTAAGGGAGAAGTCATGGTATATGAAAAAAATCTTGCCATTCGGATCAATGAAGTCCTTGATTCGAGTGCTGTACTCTATTATCTTTCAAAAGAGAAACGATGAGAATCATCTTTTTGGTACTGCTCGTTGGTGTCTCATTGTTCGCCGCCAATATTTTAAGTTACAATATCTATGACCGCACCGATCGTGTGGACATCATGTTTACCTTTGATACGCCATTTACCGGGACTATTACCCAAAAACGTCACAACGACAAACTCATCATTAAGCTTGGAAACAGTAGCATTGAGTCTCCTAAAATTAAAAATATCTCTTCCGTTTTTGTTTCAAAACTGACCATTGCTCCCATTGGAGATGACATACAAATTATTGCCAAAATACCCCATGATGTCGTAATGAAAGCTTCTAAAACGGCAGATGGATACGGCTTGAGACTTCGCTTTGTCAAAGCAGAAAAAAGCACCCAAAACATTCCGGATCAAGATCCCGACCTGAGTCAGATTCCGACCAAATCTGATACCAAAATCTCTACAAGCTATCTGGTCGTCGTGGCATTGTTGTTGTTAAGCATCGTCGTATTGCTGATATTTAAAAAACGTTTGGGCACACTAACGACAACAAAAAAATTCTCTTTGTTTAACAGAGCCTCTACCTCGCCAGATGAGATCAATATTCGTTTTCAAAAGTCTATTGATGCTAACAATAAAGTCGTGATGCTGGAGTTTGCAGAAGAGAACTATCTGGTAGTATTGGGCACTACCAATCTTCTTTTAGATAAATTTGATACCTCTAACGTTCGCACCAAACATGAGTTTGAAGAGATGCTCAATACCAAACATCAAGAACTTGACCAGTTTTTAAAAATAAAAAAAGAGAGTGAAGCGTTTGAATCGTACAAGGACAAAGCCTCCGGCATGGATGCCGCTATTGACGATTTAGATCTGAAGCGGGGTTAAAGAAGTCGTCAAGAACCTTGCGAAAGCTCACCGGGTCGCTGATAGTATTGACATCATTACGTAGTGCTGAAGCTCCCCGATACCCTCCTTTTGAGTACGTATGGACATGTTTTCGAAACATGGGTACCCCGTGAGTACCATAAAAGGCAATCATCTTATCAAAATGTTCCATAATAATTTCATGTTTCAATGCCGCATCTACATAAGCCTCACCACTTTTGAGCTGATGAAAAATCCATGGGTTTCCAACGGCACCACGCCCGATCATTACCCCATCGGCCTGGGTATGTTCCAATACCCATTGTGCCTTGTCAAACGAATCAATATCACCGTTGGCAATAACGGGAATGGAGAGTATGGCTTTCATTTCAGCAATAGCATCGTAATCGACTGCCGCTTTAAACTTTCCGGCACGGGTACGCCCATGTACGGCAATAAAGTCAGCACCGCTCGCCTCAACTATTTTGGCAATTTCTAAATGGTTTTTTTCTTCAAAACCCAAACGTACTTTCACGCTCGTAAGGGGTTTATTGGAATGCGTTTTGAGCGTTTCAATCAGCCGACCCATATGCGATAAGTCACGAAGCAGTGAACTACCTGAACCATGACCGACCACTTTGGGAACCGGACAACCACAATTAAAATCAATAATATCAATCCCTTCTTGTGTATTCAAAAAATGCACTGCCTCTTTCAGCACTCCTACATCTGCCGCTGCCAACTGAACGGAGTACGGCTCTTCATTGGGACTCTTTTTCAGCATATGCAGCGTTTTCTGGGAATGATGTGCCAGCGCATTGGCACTGATCATTTCACTCACTGTCAAATCAGCACCAAATTTTTTCACAACACTACGAAACGGCAAATCGGTAAATCCTGCCAGCGGTGCTAGTACATAAATAGGTTTACCGGTAAATACATTATCTAACATACGTTCTCAATACTCTGTTTTTTTGGAAGTGTAGCGAAAAAGTACTAAGAGAGTATCTATTGCATCTCTTAGCAAAAAAAGGACATTAAACAAACAGTTTAATATCGAAGTGCTTATTTGCCTCTTTTAAAGCGCGGTAGGCTTTGAATTTTAAGAAATCATCGGCTTGAGAGTTATCTAACATCTCATTGGCAAGATCAATCATCTCGACATCATAAAGTGTATAGATATATGCCGAGAGTGCCCTAGTGTCTTTTTCAGAAAGTTTTTCAAAAAGTTTAATGCGCTGGTCGGGAATCATATTGTTTGCCAAAATGGCAGAGATGTCAATATAATTTTTTTCATTCAACTCCATACTGTCCATGAGTTCAATAAGCTGTTCATTCGAAATATCAAGCGCATTTTTATCGGCATTGATACGCCCAATAATACTGCAAAGCGCCTTAATATCCATATGTTCTTTGTATTTCATAAGTGTATCAAGTTTTGCGGTAGCAATGAGATCATTGTAGGCCACTTTCTGATGTTCAGGCGTATATCGTTTCGAGTCATTGAGAATACTCTCGGCAGATACATCACCTTTTCGGTAGCGATTAAACTGATTTTGTACGAATAAGGGATTGGTCGGCAACAGATGATACTTGCCCAGATCCACTACATTTCCGGCCTGAAGTTCACGAAGTGTCTCTAATGTCTTGTCGATTTTTTCACTGCCTGACACATACAACTTCTCCGGCGGTACAATCTTACTACCGCCTAAAACGGTTCCTAAAAGTTTATAGCGCTCTGTTTTATAATCCGGCTTATTGTTTGCTTTACCCAAAAATGCATCCGCTATGGAAGCGATCAGTTTCTCATAATCTTTTTTATAGGCACGAAGCTTTAGACTACCCAACATACCGTGAAACATCATATGCAGCAGCGTCGCTATGAACAGTATTAACATTGGAAGAACTACCCATAATGCTATCGGCATTGGAGGAAGGTGAATACCAAAGAAATCAATACTTGTTACATCCTGAGATACGTATGAGTAAACATACCAACCTACCAGAACCATCAAAATTAATGCAGCGACAAAATAACGTTTAATTTGCATCACTCTCTCCTTTATTTACCCCTGATTTTTTTCTGCAATCTCTCGACAATCAATACAATATTTTGCGTGTGCTTTAACTTTGAGGCGTTGAAAACCAATTTCTTCCTCGCACATTATACATATTCCATACTCGCCATTTTTTATTTTAGCTAAAGCCAGCTCTATCTCTGCTAATTCTGTCTCCTGCTGCTCACCAATTGCACTCTCTACAAGATTATTGTTACTAACAGAAGCATAATCGCCCTCGTCATTGAGCTCACAAGAACGCAGCTGAGCAATCTCCTCTTTAACACCATTAATGTTTTTAATAATCTGATCGCGCCTGTCTTTTAGTATGGCTTCAAAATACTCTAATTCATTCTCTCTCACCGAGTCTCCTTATTTATGGTAGGGGTGATTGTTTAGCAGGGTAAATCCACGATAAATTTGCTCCAGTACAACGACTTTAGCAATTTTGTGACTCATGGTCAATTTACCCAAGCTGATAACTTTGTCACATCGATTGACAAAAATATCTTCAAATCCGTATGCACCGCCTAAAAAAAAATTCACCGCCATTCTATCACTTAATAGCTTACTAAATTCAAAACTATCAATTATTTTTCCATCAGGATGCAACGCAATAGAATAACTACCCGTTAAATATGACGAAAAAACATTGGTATAAGCCGACTGTGTGGCACTTTGAGAGATGGTGTGTGCTTTTGTAACTTCTTTGGGAAAAAGTTCAATATCTTCAATGGTTGCAAATTTTGAAATCATCTTTTTCAGCTCATTATTGAGCGGTTCATAAAGTGAGCGCTCTTTTTTGGCAATGGAATAGAGATTAATCTTCATATAATGCGGAACCTATGACACGATACGCTACATGTTTAAAGGTATCATCAAGCCGTACACCACCGATAGCCGCGACATCATGATTGGAAAGTTCTGCCAAAGCATCCAGGCTCTCTCCCAGAACGGTGCTAACCTCTTTCGTTAACGTACTACGATATGCTCCAAGACCAATATAATTGACATCCATGGCGTTTGCTTGAAAGATCTCTTCTTGGTTGTGTGTTGAAATCCCCAACCATTTATCGCGGCCGATACGATGACGTACGATTGTGACAGCTTTGCCAATATCACGATCAAACCGCTGTAAATCTTCTTGTCCCAAATGCACGCCATCACAAAAAGGAGCCAAATCTACCGCATCATTTACAATTAATATGCCCTCCCAAGAGTGTCGTAGTGCAATAAGGTTTTTTTTCACCGTCTCCATGTCTGAGGATTTGTTTCGATACTGAATAATCGAGGCATTATACCGGTGAGACAACTGCACAAAATCTTCTAAAGAAAGGTTCCTAGCATCAAGTGTTGCTTGGTCACATAACGCATATAACGGTATCATCGCCGACTTAATTATTCATAAATATTTTCAATAGATCGGCCAATGTATCTTTCATTTTGTTTCGATCAACGATCATATCAATCGAACCCTTTTCAAGCAAAAATTCCGCTCGCTGAAATCCATCGGGAAGATCCGATCCAATAGTCTGCTGAATCACACGGGCACCGGCAAAACCGATTAATGCACCGGGTTCGGCAATAATGATGTCACCCAGAGTGGCAAAGGAGGCACTCACTCCTCCCATCGTCGGGTCAGTCAGGAGCGAAATATAAGGAAGTCTATGTTCAGCCAAACGTGCCAGTGCTGCCGAGGTTTTACTCATCTGCATTAGCGAGTACGTACTCTCTTGCATACGAGCACCGCCACTAGCACTAATAATAATAAGACCGCAATGATTCTCAATGGCACGGTTCACAGCCCGTACAATCTTTTCACCCTCAACAGAACCGAGCGATCCTCCCATAAAAGCGAAGTCAAACACTACCAACTCTACAAAAATACCATTAATAGTACAAGAGCCACTCACAACAGATGAATACCGACCGGTCTTTTTGACCCCCTCTTCAATCCGTTTGGCATAGCTTTTCTTGTCAACAAATTTCAATGGGTCAACAGGTTTCAAGCCGGCATCAAACTCTACAAAACTGCCGTCATCGGCAATAATTGAAATACGCTCTTCTACACCGATACGAATATGATTGGAACATTTTGGACAGACATAATTCTGTTTTTCGATCTCTTTGTAGTACATCAATGCTTCACATGATTTACACTTAATCCAATGTGACGGCGCTTCATTATGATGCGGCTGATTCTTTTTTGAACTAAAAAAATCCAATAAATTCATTTAGACCCCTTAAAATTTGCAAATAGTATGGAGATTGTTCAAAAACATCTCACATTTTAGAGACAACGACAACAGTCTCATGTCTCAAACAGATCTGTTTTTATATCATAATTACGAATTGTACCTAAAAAAAATACAGATACAGACTTCCCAAAAGCAGAATACTCATGCGACACTGTCTCTAGTTGATACGATTACATGTAAAACAGAGTCATCATCGCTATGACACCTGTCCGCAATTTATCCCAACAGTGCTGTAACAATACTGCGGGCAGCTTCACGCCCATCATAAGCAGCGGTCACCACCAGATCGGCACCGCGATAACAATCGCCTCCGGCATATATTCCTGCCGTCGTCGTCTGGTGATTGTTATCTAAAAGTATCTCACCCCACTCATTGGTCTCAATGCCGTTTTCTGCAAGAAATGAAGGTTTCTCCGTATCGAATCCCAATGCCAGAACAACGGTATCTGCTTTCACCTGAAACTCGCTCCCCTTAAGTTCTTCCATGCGTTGACGTCCACTCTCATCCTTGGCACCCAATACCGTCTTTACCGCCTCAATAGCAACAACTCTACCCTCTTCACCGACAATCATCTCTTTAGGAGATGTAAAAAAAGCAAAATCAACCCCCTCTTCCATCGCATTCTTATACTCTTTACGGCTGCCGGGCATATTTTGCGCATCACGGCGATACAAACAGGTCACACTTTTGGCACCTTCACGCTTAGCGGTACGCAGACAGTCCATAGCAGTATCACCACCCCCAATGACCACTACATTCAAATCTTTAAAATCAAACTGTCTATCATATTCCAGATTAAAATTCTTGCGCTGAATTGCGGTCAAATATTCCATAGCAGCATACACATTGGGCGCCTGTTCTCCCGAGAGTCCCGCATATTTTCCCTTAGTAGCACCGATACCTATGAAGACAGCATCATGATTACTCGTAATCTCTTCAAAACTGATATCCTCACCGACACGGCAGTTCAGTACCAGTTCCAAACCGGCCTCTTCAAGCAGTGCAACACGACGATTAACAATTTTTTTATCCAATTTAAAGTTGGGAATGCCATACGTTAAGAGTCCACCGGCTTTATCACTACGTTCATACATGGTTACGGCAATACCCGAACGAAGCAGATATGTCGCTGCGGAAAGTCCGGCAGGTCCCGAACCGATAACGGCTACTTTTTTATCGGTAGTAATACCCGGAAATTCCGGCTTAAGCCCTTGTTTGAACCCCTCTTCAGTAATAAAAGTCTCTACCGAACCAATCGTAATGGCGCCATGTCCGTCATTGAGTGTACAATCGCCTTCACAGAGTCGGTCATGTGGACATACTCGTCCCATCACTTCAGGAAAAGGAGAGGGTTCATTAGAGAGTTTAAAAGCAAACTCCATATCTTTCTCTGCAATGGCTTTGAGCCATTGGGGAATGTAGTTATGCAGCGGACATTTATTCAGACAAAATGGATCCCCGCACTGAATACATCGTTCACTTTGAGTGGCAGCATTGTACGTATCAAATACTTCATAAATTTCATTGTAATCTTTGACACGTTCTACCACCAATCTTTTATTAGGATCGATTCTGCTTGTATTAATAAATTCTCTCATTATTAATCTCCTTTTTCCTGATTCAGAGGTAATTTTTTTAAGTTTTTCGGACGCACCAGCCAAAAATTTCTAATCTCCACACGGAACGTATCCAAAATGGATTTTGCTTTCTCGCTGCCGGTATGCGCCGCATAATCTTTAAGCAGTCGTTTGAGATAGTGTCGTGCCTCGTCACCATCATCCGTATCGATGCGAATGGCTTCCACCAGTTCACGGTTGACATTTTCAACAAAACTATGACACTCATCATAGACAAAGGCAATACCACCGGTCATTCCCGCACCAAAGTTAATGCCGGTTTTACCTAGAATAATGACAATACCGCCGGTCATATATTCACAGGCATTGTCTCCGGTACCTTCAACTACCGCTAAAGCACCCGAGTTACGCACTGCAAAACGTTCACCTACGGAACCCGAAACATAAAGTTTACCTCCGGTAGCACCATACAAACAGGTGTTTCCTCCGGCACTAAATGCCTCACCCTGATGTGCCGGTGTAATAATGATTTTACCACCATGCATTCCCTTGCCAATATAGTCATTGGCAACGCCTTCAAGCGTCAGTGACACCCCGTTAATTAGAAAAGCACCCAACGCCTGACCTGCAATGCCTTTTAGTTGAATATCAATCGTATCGGGACGTAATCCGGCATCACCGTAATATTGCGCAATCTCACCACTTACACGAGCACCAAAACTTCGGTTAAGGTTGCAAATACTGCGCTTAATTCGCACCGGATGTTCTGGATGTTTGATCGCACCCATCGCTTCGGCCAATACCCCCTTTTCAAACGCATTATCGTCAAACGGTTCATTAGACTCACTCTGACAGGTATTTGTACCCGCTTCCTGATGCAAAATATTACTAAAATCAAATTTTTTAGCCTTATCGTCATCCACCACTTTTAACAATTGAGAATGACCAATCAGCTCTTCTAACGTTTTGTAGCCCATCTCTGCCATAATTGCACGAATGTCTTCTGCTAAAAAAGTAAAAAAGTTAATCACCTGCTGCACATTACCCAAGAAATGTTCCGAACGCAATTTCTTATTTTGTGTCGCAATACCAACCGAACAACGGTTAACATGACAGATACGTAGCATTTTACAACCGACAATCGTTAATACGCCGGTACCAAATGCATAACTCTCAGCTCCTAATAACGCGGCTTTAATAACATCAAGTGCCGTCTTGAGCCCACCATCGGTCTGCAGTTCCACCAGACCCCGCAGGTTATTGGCTTTAAGTGCGTTATGTGCTTCGCTAAGTCCCAATTCCCATGGGTTCCCCGCAAATTTAATGGAAGTTAGCGGTGCCGCGCCCGTACCGCCGTCACCACCGGAAATAATAATCTTATCGGCATATGCTTTCGCTACTCCGGCGGCAATAGTACCGACACCTGCCGTCGAAACCAGTTTAACGGTAATTTTAGCTTTAGGATTCACCTGTTTCAAATCGAAAATCAGTTGTGCCAAATCTTCAATGGAGTAAATATCATGATGCGGAGGTGGTGATATAAGTGTAACACCAGGAACCGTATGGCGCAGCTTTCCAATGAGTGCCGTAACTTTATGCCCCGGAAGCTGTCCACCTTCACCCGGTTTTGCTCCCTGGGCTACTTTAATCTGAATCTCTTCAGCTGAACGCAGATATGCCGGTGTCACCCCAAAACGCCCTGAGGCAACCTGTTTGATTTTTGAGTTTCTATCATCTTCAAAACGTGCCGGGTCTTCACCACCCTCACCCGAATTCGATTGTGCCCCGATTTTATTCATGGCCACCGCAATGGTTTCATGAGCTTCAGGAGAGATGGAACCTAAACTCATTGCCGCACTGGCAAAACGTTTAAAAATGGCCTCTTTGGGTTCAACCTCGGAAAGCTCAATCGGTTTACGGTCGGACGCTATGTTAAAAAAGTCACGAATAAACTTCAAGCCACGTCCATTTACCAGGGTTTTAAGTTTGTCATAATCTTTTTGTTCACCGCTTTTGACACAGGCATGAATGGCATGAATCACATCCGGACCAAAATCATGATACTCCTGTCCAACATAAAATTTATAAAAACCACCGATATTTAGCGGGAAGATACGGTTAAAGCCACTCTTTTCAAACGCCATCTTATGGTGACGTTTGAGACGGTCGTCAATATCATCATAGTCCAGTCCGGGAATCAGTGCATGCGACTCTTCAAAACAGTCTTTTACAATATTTTCACTCAAACCGATAATATCAAACAATCCGGAATTTCGGTATGAAGCAATCGTAGAAATACCCATTTTTGACATAATTTTCAACAACCCGCCATTAAGTGCCGTGTGAGTATTTTTCAACGCTTCATGACAACTGACATCAGCATCTTTAGACTCTTCAATCCACTTAGATACTGTTGCAAACAGCAAATGTGGGTAAATCGCACTAACACCATAACCGATCAGCAGTGCTGCCGTATGCGAATCAAGCACTTCACCCGTTACGGCAATAATGGAAACTAAATGCCGAATACCTCGCTCTTTAAGCGTCTGATTGACACGACCCGCCACCATAAGCATCGGCATGGCACAGTACTGCTCGTTAAAGTCCATATCACTCAAAATGACAATACGTATGCCACGGTCAAGCACCGCCTCGGCAATTGTATCGCACAAAGCATCCAATGAACGTTTTAGATCATCTTTATAGAGTGTTGAAAACGTCTCATTGGCATAAAATGTAGCAAAACGCGGTGACTTTTTATCGCCAAAAGATTGCAGTACTTCTAATTTTTCACGTGTAATAATGGGAGAAATCGCTTTGAGACGATGGGCATGAGAAGGCATCTCGTCTAAAATATTGTGGACTTCTCCAAAACCGGTATTGAGACTCATGACCACTTTCTCACGCAACGGATCTATCGGCGGGTTGGTCACTTGTGCGAACTTCTGCTTGAAGAAGTCACCGAAAGAGCGCTGTTTGTCGCTAAAAGCGGCTAATGGAGTATCGTCACCCATAGAGCCGACCGCCTCTTTAGCGTCTTTAATCATTGGTTCAATCGTCTGCTCTATGACCTCTTGCGTAATGTTGAAGAAACGCTGTTTACAGATGATCTTATCCCGTTCAAAATCACAAAGATTGGCATACTGCTCCTCTACATGTTCTTGCAGATAGACCA
>JALUJE010000012.1:0-740 GCA_027057185.1 Helicobacteraceae bacterium
TGGTATGAATGTCATCTCAATCAACGTTAAAGAGCGTGATCTCGCACTATTTCTTCAAGAAAACAGTGGACAAGTCGGCGTTTATGTTCTTGATGACATTTATATTGTCGGACGTGTTTTTGGATTTGACACTCTGGTAGAAGCTATCAACTCTTGGATGGCTGATGAGATATAATACAAGCTACGTCCTTCATACAATCTTCATATTCATAAGGAATAATACTCATAAGATATAATATATTCTTAATAATGTCTTAATCTTTGTACCTAAATCAGACACTTTTAAGCAAATCAAATGGTTTATTTGGTAGAATATATTTTCAATTTTTTATTGTGCGGACTTTATATGAAACTAAGCTTTTTATTTCTTATACTCTGGTTACCACTCGTTGCGGCGACAGAAAAGAAAATCATTATTGCTTCGTTTCCGACGCAGCAGCAAGCAGACAACGCCTTGGTTGTTTTTGAGTCGAAACTCGGTTCCAAACTCGCGAAAAAACAGGACGACTCTTTTTTCAGCATCATTGCCAGACCTTCGGGAAACTCGTACATTATTGCCATAGAACCTATAGAAAACTACCAAGAAGCACTGCAGATCAAAGCCCTACTGCCGCAAGAATATTCTGATGCATTTATTAATAACTACACGCCACCTAAATCCGTCGTAATTAAAACGAAAAATATTTCTAAACAGACAACTCCGCCACAGAAAATCTCGATCCAGGCGGTAGACCATGAGG
>JALUJE010000012.1:750-5631 GCA_027057185.1 Helicobacteraceae bacterium
TCAGAAACGGCACGCATTCAGCCCGTTGTATCCGAACAAAAAACCTCAGTACCTGCTGCTCAAACTAAGCTCAAGCGTTCCCACGACGAACCAACACCACCTCAACCGGAGTCGCTCAAAACAGCTGCTTATACCACAACCTCTACCATGGAGTCTACACTCCTACCCGAACTGCCCTTACCGCTAGAATACCTCTTTATTGGCATGAGTCTCATTGCCCTCGTTTTATTGCTATGCCTCATACGCTACTACCGAAAGTACCGAAATCTCAAAAAACAGCTCATTCTGCGTGAACCTTCCGATGGACAAGATAGCATGGGCACATCATCCAAATCTTCCGATATCTTCTTTGTGCGTCAACATTGAATTTCGACGCCATAAGGTTTTACATGTATTATCGACATAATTTCACTTGGAAAGCCTTGACGCTTACCCTCTTTTTTTTATTACATGTTCACGCACTCCAGGCAAAAGCACTAAACTATGACTATGCCATTGCATGGGCTCGCGAGGGAGATATTGAGCATGCATTGCAAGCATTACAGGTGCTCCATCAACAACACCCCGACAATACCCGACTGCTTTATGACTATATTACTGTTTTGGGCTGGGGAAACAAAGACGCTGAGTCCTTAGCACTGAAAACAAAAGTTTCCCTCCGCGATGCACCCCATTATGTGTTACAAAATCTTGCAAAATCGGCACGAAATCTGAAAAAGTTCAGTGATGCCATCGCATTCTATAGTCTGGGTGTCAAACGATTCCCCGACAACCCTCAATTTCACATTGGACTAGCCCTCTCACTTTATGACAGTAAAAAAACAGCACATGCCAATCTGGTACTGCAACAGGCTCAAAAACGCTTTGCCCATCAAGATAAAATACTCTACAATATTGCCACAACCTACGAATACCATCAAAACTATTTTGAAGCGTTCCGAATCTATCAGAAGCTCATTGCCCGTCCCGCCATACGAGAACTGAGCCTAAAGAATCTCATCGGTGTTCTAAGAAAACTCAAAATGCCTTTTAGAGCCCAGCATTACACGGACGCCAATCCGGAACTTTTTGACGATACTACCCGCGCAGCCATACGCTCTGACGAGGCTGCCTTTGAACTACGCTGGGCACTCAAAGGCTACTATGACCGCAGCAATGTAGCGCTGCTTTTAGATGCTCTCAATAAAATTGATCGTAATTTATTGGCATTTGACTTAAACAAACAGGAATCTTTGACACTAAAACTGGTACAAAACAGCATTTTTGACAAAACGGCAGTGCTTAATGAACTGGGTCGTACACGAGCGGTCATTGTACTGTACAACACGTATGTTGCCGAAGGACTAGTCTTTCCATCGTATGCACTGACAGCAGTAGCAGATGCTCACCTTACTCAAAAACATCCAAAAAAAGCACAGGTATTACTCCAAGAAGCATTGCGTCAGGATCCCCATAATTTTAAAGCCAAAGTTCTGCTTTTTTATGCCTACAGCGATGCCTACGATATGCATGACGCCCTAGCCTTTGCGGCAGAGCTCGATGCTAAAGAAACACCCAATATCTGGGATCGGCAGCACCTCTATAAAAGGACCAATCCAAGAAAACTCGAAGCAACTGTTTTACAGATACTCTCACTGGAATATGCCGGCTATATGAATGCCGCTCAAACACAGCTCGAAGCCCTGATAGCCAAAGCTCCTACAAACAGATGGCTTCGCAGCACCCTCGCCAAACTCTACTACTATCGTGGTTGGTATGACAAAGCCCAACAGGAATATACCCTACTGCTCCATCAAGATCCAAAAAATATTGCTGCCAAAGAAGGCATAGTATTGTCACAGCTAATGCAACGAGACTACAAAACAAGCTATCAAAGCCTACAAGCACTTAAAGCAGAATACCCCGATAAACAAAAAATACTGCGCCAGCTTACCAAAGATTATGAGGAAAATCGCAAGGGAAGCATTTTGGTTGAAAGCTGGTTTGGCGATACTCCGACACAATCGAGTGTGGGCAGCTCTTCAGGGTATCATATTCGCAGCCGTCTCTATTCACCCCGTTTCAACTACCATTACCGCATCTTTTTAGATGCGCAGCGCTCGTATGAAAAACTTTATGGTACCAAACTGCAAAACAATCGTTACGGAGCCGGTCTCAATTATACTACTAAAACACTCGAAGCTAACATAGTGCTTGCTTACAATGCCAAACATATCAGGCGATTCGCACCCTCTCTGGATTTACGGTATTATATGAACGACTATATGACACTGAGCGGAGGGTATGCACTGTTTTCATCACAAAGTCCCCTTCGCGGTCTGGTCAAAGGTATTCGTGCCAATCGTCTCTTTACCACACTCTCGTATCGCCATAGTGATGAACAAGAAAGTGCTCTGACACTCGAACAGGTCGACTTTACCGATGGCAATATGCGTTATGCTCTTGGAGTGCGACATTTTCAACATCTTATTGATGGTCCTTACTACAATTTAGACTCCTACCTCTATGCCGGTGCCACACAAAACTCTAAAAATGATACCGTGTACTACAATCCCAATACCGATGCCTACGTGAGTGTTGAAGCAAAAAACAGTTGGGTATTGTATAAATTCTATGATTTTAGCATTAAACAGATTTTGGGACTGGAACTGGGAGTACACTGGGAACGAGATTACGGCTCCAATAGTACCGGAGCGTTTTCCATAGCCCAGAAATGGCGTATAACAGATAGTTTTGGTTTTGATTTTGGTTATTTGAGAAAGCGGTCATCATATGACGGCAATCTTGAATATAAAAATGAGTTTTTTCTCAATTTAGATGGAAGGTTTTAAGTGCATCTCATAAAAATATTGATTATACTACTCGTAACGGTCATCACAACGCCGGCTGCAGCTACACAAAAAAACAGTTTTCAGGTACTGTGTTATCATAATGTGGTCGACACCATCACCGATCCACAGGTTATGAACCTTACCACCGATCAGTTGATTGCACAGTTCAAATGGTTAAAAAAGAACGACTATACCGTCATTAGTATTGATGACATTCTTCAAGCCAAACAAGGTAAAAAAACATTGCCAAAACATGCGGTACTACTAACCTTTGATGATGGGTACAGCAGTTTTTATACCCGAATCTATCCGTTGCTCAAACTCTATAACTACCCAGCTGTTTACGGTTTAGTCGGAAAATGGCAAGAGACCCCTTATGATAAAAGCTTTGCTTACGGCAATATCACCAAATCCAGAAATATGCTCTTAACTTGGGAGCAGATTAAAGAGATGATAGATTCCGGACTTGTAGAGATCGCCTCACACAGTTACAATGCTCACCACGGTACTCAATTCAATCCACAAGGCAATACTCGACCCTTTTATACCACACTGATCTATGATAAAAAGCAACAAAAATATGAAGACGAAACAAGCTATCTAACACGAGTTGAAGCCGATATTAAACGCTCCAGTGAGACTATTTTTGAGCATACCGGTACCAGACCACGTGTCATGCTATGGCCCTATGGCGCCTATAACTATATTGTCCAGAAATTAGCCGCTAAATATGGCATGACCATTACGGCTACTTTGGACAACGGTGCCAATACTCCTGATAATCTTCCGGCACTCAAACGTGTACTCATTGGCAATAATGCAAATTTTGATGAATTTTTTTGGAGCCTACAGAATTATGTTCCCGATCCGCAGCGTGCCCTCTACATTGATCCGCAAGAGATCTATGACCCTGACCCAAAAGTGATGGAACACAATCTTGGTCTTTTAATTGAACAAATCCGACAATACAAAGCTTCCACGGTATTTGTCAAAGGCTATGCCGACATCGACCACGACGGTTTGGCTGACATGCTCTATTTTCCCAATAAGGAACTGCCGATGCGCGCCGACATTTTGGGAAGAATGTTGTGGCAGATTAAACGTAGGGCCAATGTGACCTTTGTTCATGCATGGATGCCCTTGAGTGCATTTGAAATCAATAATAAAGCACTCTCTCTTCGCAGCACGGCAGATAAAAATCGCATTAAAAACATCTATTACGCTATGGCAAAATATAATTTTTTTCAGGGTATTCTTTTTGATAACACCAATAAGCACACCTACCAGGTCGACACCATTATTAACATGACAAAAACGGTAAATGAAACGATTAAATATTTTACCCGACATCATAAAAGCTCCCTGCTCATTCCCATTGACTCTCCACTTATGCAACACCGTGATTATTATGCAAAACTTCTGGATTATTTTGACTATGTTGCCGTTGATACAAAACAGCAAATCCATTCAAAAAAACAGTTACACCATCTCGTCGTGGATACCCTCAAAGCATCTCCGAATGCCCTGAAAAAAACAGCATTTAAATTTAAAGAGTATGATTATTCCCGGCAGATCATAGCAGAATACATGCGAGAACTCCTGCTCAATAATGCCATGAATCTGGGTTACGAGCGCCGGCATTATCTTCATCAGCCTTCCATGCCAAAGAATGCAGATAGGGATATTGTAAAAATCTTCTCACTTGAGAGCAATCCCTTTGAATAGCGAGCGAAATTTATGATTGAATCTATCACATTATGGTTTCAGCACAGCATGGTCACCGTTACCGATGCACTGTCAAACTTTATCTACTTTTATCCCCTGTTCGCTGCCTATGTTTGGATGACGGGAGCCCTCTATTACTATTTTAAATGGGAGCGAAAAGCACTACAATCAGATCAAGCTCCCATATTGGACACCTATCCCATGGTATCCATTCTCATTCCCTGTTACAACGAGTCGGACAATATCATTGAAATTATCGAGCATTTACATCACTTAAACTACCCCCATTATGAGATCATTGCCATCAATGACGGCAGTAAAGACA
>JALUJE010000013.1 GCA_027057185.1 Helicobacteraceae bacterium
ACCTAAAGTAGCATCTATTTTAAGAACTCCTGGGGTGGTTTTAGTGGAATGCTAGGCATGTTTCAGGCAGGAAACAGGGGATTTTAGAAAATTTAAGACTTCTCATACTGTAAAAAAACTTATATAATTTTTTTAAAAATCTATATTAAAAATTTTGATATTAGTATACAATCTTATTTAGTGGCAAGATAGTGTCAATAAGACACTATTAGTCACTAATTTAATACTAAGGAATTGGCATGCTAATGAAGAGATACATGGCAAGAGTTCTAGGAACTAGTGGTTTTGTAATAGCATTGAGTTCTGTTGCAATAGCTCAAAATGCTGTTGTAGCAACCAGTACGTTAAGTACGAATACACCAAATTACGTTCAAGGTGAGGTACTGGTGAAATTTAAAACACCGCCGGCTGGCGTGCAGGCACTTTCTGGCGCTACGACGTTTAGCCAGGCAACCCTGGGTGCGGTCAGTACGAAAGATTACAATCTTTTAAATACAACATTGGTGACCTCAAAAACCAAAAGTACAGAAGAACTTGTTCGTGAATTAAAACAAAATGCTCAAGTTGAAATGGTGGTACCCAACTATAGACGCGTGATGAGTGCTACCAATGACCCCGACTATAATTTATTGTGGGGTATTGAAAATACCGGACAGATGGTTGGTTCGATTCTGGGAACACCTGATGCAGATATGGATGTTAGTGATGCCTGGGCGCTTGAGACGGGTAATTCTTCGGTGATTGTTGCCGTTCTCGATACCGGGGTAGATTATACCCATCCGGATTTAGCCGGAAACATGTGGAACGGACTTCCCAATCATGGTTATGATTTTGCCAGCGATTCCAATGGCAGCAATGATAATGATCCCATGCCCTCACATTGGCATGGAACACATGTTGCCGGAACTATTGGAGCTGTCGGTGATAATGGTGAAGGGATATCTGGAGTGGCACAAAATGTCTCGATTATGGCACTGAAAGTTTTTCGACCTGATAATTATGCTTATGACAGTGATATTTTGGAAGCCATGGAGTTTGTACTCCAAAAGATTGATGAGGGTGAAAATATTGTTGCCATCAATGCGAGCTATGGCGGCCCGGGATACAATCCTATTGTCTTAGACACCATAAACAGGCTTGGAGACAAGGGTGTAGTTTTCTGTGCGGCAGCGGCTAATAGTTCTACCAATATTGACGTTCGTCCAAGTTATCCGGCGGCATATAATGCTAAAAGCATCATTTCAATAGCTGCGACCGATCAAAATGACATATTGGCAAGTTTTTCAAATTATGGAACGGTTGGGGTGGATGTAGCTGCTCCGGGAGTTAACGTATACAGTACCTTGCCTAATAATACGTATGGATTTGCCAGTGGTACGTCAATGGCAACGCCGCATGTGGTAGGGGCGGTAGCATTGTATGCCGCACACTATCCCAATAGTACGGTGGCACAGCGAAAGCGGGCACTAAGGGCATATGTAGATGTTCAGGAGAGTTTACAAGGAAAAATAGCCTCAGCAGGAAGAGTGAATATTTTCAAGGCATTGCAGCACGATCCTGATATTTTAGATTCGATAGACGATGCGGTTGTGACATACTATGACACCCCCGTGACCATAGATGTTTTGGCTAACGATATGGCACATGATATTGATGCGTTGGCAATCAGTTCGGTAGCCGCACCGTCCCACGGCAGTGTGGTAATAGATAGTAACGGAACCCTGACCTATACGCCTGGGAGTGGTTTTTCCGGAAATGACAGTTTCAGTTATATTGCGACTGATGGAGTGGCAACGGCGAGTGCTATGGTTTCGGTGTTTGTTAAGGAAGAAGCCATTCATATTCCCGACCCGGTCTTAGCAGAGTGTATACGTAAAGGATTGGGTGTTGATGATGTATCGGATATTACACAAGATATAGCTCCGTCATTAACATACCTAGGTTGTAGAGGGTTTTCTGATTTAAGTGGTATTGAAAACTTTACGAATATTGAAACCATAGATATATCGCTAAGTTCCATTAGTTCGCTCTCACCCTTAAGCAGTCTGACAAAACTCACCACGGCAAAATTCTCGTTAGATCAACTTTCTGATATTTCTGCATTGGAAAACTTGACCGATCTTCAGAGTTTGAGCATATCCGGGGGTGTGTTTACGAATCTGGCTCCGTTAGCTAATTTAACCAATCTTACGTACCTTAGTATTCGGGGAACCAAACTTCAAAATATTTCTGCTTTGGCTTCTTTAGTGAACATTAGGCATCTGGATCTGTCTAAAAATGCTATTGATGATATTTCGGCACTGAGTATGTTGCCCAATCTTTGGAGCTTGTCGTTGTCGTCCAATAATATTTCAGATATCTCAGCACTTGGCGGCTTGAGCGATGTTTGGAGCGTCAGTTTGGTTGACAACAATATTGTCGATGTCTCTGCACTTGCCAATATCTCTGTTCGAAACGGTCTGCTTTTACGGGGAAATAAAATCTGTGATGCTACTCCATTAGCACATTTTGGTACACGTCTTAAAGGGGTCAACCAACAAGATACAGCGGCATGCTATAGTATTGTTTCTTACTATGAAGATGCCCAAGACGGTACGACAACAGGCTGGAGTGTGTACGACAATGACCCCTCCGGTGCCGAAGTGCGCAATGTCTTTGATCGAGATAAGGAGAGTCATGTTATAGAATTGTATTCAAAAGCAAATCCATTAACTCAAAACGGTTTTATTCTTGGAGCGTACAGCGGTACCAATGCCTGGAATAATACAACAGAGAGAATTATTGAATGGAGTATGAGGTTTACACAAAATTACACGATATATATTAGTGTTCAGACAACGCAAGGACAACGACTCCTTTACTATAATGCAGCAAATTCCGACTTGGGATCTCGTGGTAATGAAAGATATATTCACCATGGGTTGGGATCTGTATCAAAAAATGGTACTTGGCAAACATTTAGTAGGGATTTAGATGCCGATTTAGCAGAGTTTGAACCTAACAATGCCATTATCTCCGTCAATGCTTTTTTGATTCGTGGTGCTGGAAAAGTCGACAATATCAGACTGAAGAGAAAACATTTAGCTGTGTATGAAGATGCTGATGATTATGCAACAAATGCATTGCAGTACAATACTAATGGCTGGCGTGTGTATGATAATGATCCTTCTGGTGCTACGGTGACTAATGCGTATGACAGTGAAATGTACAGAGCCATTACATTTAATGGTCAAGGAACTCGAAATGGCTATATCCTCGGGAATCAAAATGCTGCTAATGCCAATGCATGGAACAACATGACAGACCGTACCATACATTGGAGTATGAATTTTCATGAGGCTTATACGATTTATGTTAGTATGCAAACAGCAAAAGGACATCGCTACTTGTACTACAGTGCGACCAATTCCGATTTGGGGCTCCATAGTAATGGAACGTACATTCATCACGGTTTGGGATCGACATCACGAGACGGTACTTGGCAGACGTTCAGTAGAGACTTGGATGCTGATTTAGCAGAGTTTGAACCGGATAATACCATTGTGTCCGTCAATGCTTTTTTAATCCGCGGTTCGGGTAAAATTAAAAAAATTTGGATGACAGAATAGTCCAAAGATTTCACTATTATTATGCCGGTAAAGAGCGATCTTTATCGGCAGCTATCTGGCAGCTTTTCGCTTCTCTTCGACAAAACTTTTTTTAATACTCATCATTTCATATAGACTAACTTCGGGTTCAGCAGCACGAATTAGTGCGTCGGTAACCTCGTATTTACCTCGTAGTTTATCCAGCGCTTTATAGCCTTTGTCACTGATTTCATTCATGGCAATGCTAATGGATCCTGTCCACAATAAGGCAATGGCGATCCAGACAATTTTTTTTGCACCGGCATAAACACCAATGAAATGAAATACTATGCTAATAACGATACCAATGATGATCAGGGTAGTGAGTGTCATGGGTTTAGTGGTTCTCCGTGTGGTTGTATGGTGATTTGGGTTTCTTCAAACATTTTGTCGCCAAAAGTTTTGACGCCCCAGGTACCGAGTATCATGAGAAATATCACAAAAAAGAGAAACACCAGTGCCATGCCGTAACGCTTTAGTCTTGTAACCATGATCTCTCCTTATCCTGTACTAAGAGGGTAGTTAAGAGCTAACCGTTTAGTGGCGTTCATTGCTTTGCCTGTGTGGGATCCATGGGTGTATAATCAATGCAGCGTGATGTATGAAACTTTCGCGTATGATTTTTGGAAAAAAAGTAGTCACCCTCTAGTTCCCATTCCAGTTTTTTTGAGATAAGAACGGAACGGGAAATAGTACGGTGCATTTTGTTTTCACAAATGACCGTACCCCCCTCGTTAAAGACCTCCTTAACGCCGGACATGCGTTTTGTTGTGATGTAGTAGTGAATTAAAATCATAGCGGTAATGATACCGCCGACACCAAGCATACCCCGTTTAAAGGCGACACGAGGAACAAAATCTCGCGTCGTGACAAAAGCAGTGACCGCCAGAACGAATAGCCCAATGACGATATAGGCAATTTCCAATTCAAAAAAAAGTGTCATTATTTTCCCTTGTTATAGTGCAATATGTTGTGCTTCCCACGTATGAAACGCCGGTGTAAAATACTCAATACGCACTTTTTTAAATTCACGTGAGGAGTAGAGCGGCATAAACGATTTTGAATCAATCTCACCATGCATCTCTTCAATAATACGATTGGTCTCTTCAGTGGTTTTTCCATGAACCATCGTAAAAAGATTGTAGGGCCAATTGTCATATTTTGGACGAAGATAGCAGTGGCTGACCGCGCTAAAAGCTGCTGCTTTTTCTCCCATACGTTCTCCGTCATCTTCATTAATATCCCAAACTACCATGGCATTCGCATTAAAACCTGCCTTGCGATGGTTCAAAATGGAGGCGAAACGGCGCATGATACCCGCTTCTTGTAATTCTATCAAAATATTAAACAATGTATCATACTCAATATCAAGTTCGTCAATGATTGGTTTAAATGGTTCACTTACAAAATCAATGTCGTACTGTGTTTTTTGAATAATGTTATGGTGCAGGGGCGTGAGTGTTATATCGCGGTGGTGTACCTTTTTTACAGCTTCTTTTTTGGTATCGGTTCCGCTCGTATTGAGTTTCACGGCAATTTTGAATAATTTGAGTGTTGGTAGCATAATATACTCAGCAGCATGGGTTAATGTAGCTAAAATATTTAAAGTCTTCTCCAGCCCTAATTGAGAATCCGGTGCGACAGCCAGTGTGAACCAGATATTGAAATCATGATTGCGTTCGTAGTTATGAGAAATACCCGGGTGTGCGTTAAGAATGGTGACGGCGTGGTCAATATCTTGTGGCGCAATTTTAAAAGCTACCAGAGAAGATTGATAGCCCAGACGTTTGGTATCAAAAATAGCAGAGGTTTGACGGATAATCTGATTGGTTTTTTCTTCTTGTAAAATCGCAAGTACTTCAGCTTCAGATATGCCCAATTCCTTTGCAATAGTCTGAAACGGTCTGGGGACTAAGGGAAATTTTTTTTGAATTCTTGATAAGATCTCTTGCTTCATGATGTGC
>JALUJE010000014.1:0-617 GCA_027057185.1 Helicobacteraceae bacterium
TCTCCATACAGCTCAATAATACGGTTGGCAAACGCGTCTAAAAGCTCGCGGTCATGCGAGACACAAATGACATTGCCCCTAAAGTTGTAAAGCCCCTCGCCAAGGGCAACAATTGCTTCAAGATCCAAATGATTCGTCGGCTCATCAAGCACTAAAAAATTTCCCTCTTCGAGCATCATTTTACTGAGCATCATGCGGTGTTTTTCACCTCCAGAGATTTTCTCAACACTCTTTTCCTGCTGCTCGCCGTTAAAGAGCATCCGCCCTAAACAGTTACGAATTTCGGAAATATCACGTTTGGGATCAAAACCGCGAAGCCATTCATAAAGCGTACCACTTCCGGAAATTTTATCGGCAGTATCTTGCGGAAAATAACTGCTTTCTATAGTTGCTCCCCACTTCACCTCACCGGTATCAGGTTTCAATTCTTCCATCAGAATTTTTAGCAATGTCGTTTTTCCTACCCCATTATGCCCGATAACAGCAATTTTTTCACCCGGCTCAATACGAAGGTTCATCGCTTTCAACACCTCTAAATCACCAAAAGACTTGGAAACATTAACAACTTCTAGTGCCTCACCACCCATTTGGCGTCGTGCTTTAAAAACAATGCTTGG
>JALUJE010000014.1:627-1536 GCA_027057185.1 Helicobacteraceae bacterium
TTCGATAACCAATTTATCAAGCTGTTTTTGACGCGATGTTGCCTGTTTGGCTTTTGAAGCATTGGCGGAAAAACGGCGTACAAATGCTTCAAGTTGCTCTTTCTCTTTCAGTTTTTTGGCATTATCCATCTCGTGCTGTTTGGCTATCACGTTGGCCGCAATATACCAATCATCATAATTGCCTGTAAACGGACGGATTTTTTGGTAGTCCACATCTAAAATATTGGTTACTACCGCATTAAGAAAGTGTCTGTCATGGGAGATGACGACCATAGTGCCTTCATGACGCTGCAACTCGTGTTCCAGCCAGCCGATAGAGTCAATATCGAGATTATTCGTCGGCTCATCCAAAAAGAGAACATCCGGCTTAGGAAAGAGCACCTGCGCCAGAAGGACTTTAAATTTATCGGATGTTTTCAGTGTTGACATCAGATTATGATGTTCCTCCACCGGAATTCCCACATTGGCTAAAATTTTTGCAATATTCACATCATACTCATAGGTTGGGTCTTCTTCAACACAAACAACCTCCAAATCGGCCAAGCGATTGTTGACGGCATCGTCTTCAAAATCACCCGTAGCATAAAGTACTTCTTTCTCCTTAATGGCATCATAAAGACGCTTGTTCCCGTAGAGCACCGCATCAGCAATGGTAAAATCTTCAAAAGCAAACTGGTTTTGACCCAATACACCGACTTTGAGCCCAGTTTCAATAACCACTTCTCCCTCATACTCCTCAATATCACCACTGAGAATTTTTAAAAAAGTAGTTTTTCCGGCACCGTTGGCACCAATGAGACCGTAGCGTTTATGCGGGTCAAGTTTAAGATTGATATTTTCAAACAGTATGCGATTACCAAATCGCATGGTTACATTAATTGTCTGTACCATAAGCAGTCACTTTATTAT
>JALUJE010000015.1 GCA_027057185.1 Helicobacteraceae bacterium
TTACTATTGGTATCCTCCAGTATATTTTGCTTGCTACCGTTCTGGCAGGACTCATACAGATTGCCGTTGGACTCTTAAAACTGGGAAAATTCATTCGTTTGGTACCACAACCTGCCATGTACGGTTTTGTTAACGGTCTGGCCATTGTTATTGCCACATCACAGTTTAAATTTTTTGAAGCTCAGGGCATAACCATGTATCTACTTGTGGGCATAACCATGCTCATTATGTACCTGCTCCCCAAATATACCAAAGCCATTCCCTCTGGACTCGTTGCCATTATCTCCATTACGCTCATTGTCTATGTTACCAAACTCGATACCATTCTTGTCGGTTCACTTACCGATCTTTCACAATTCAAAGGACAACTCCCTTCTTTTGAAGTGCCACACTATCTTTTGAGTTTTGATGCCATCATGCTGGTACTCCCTTATGCCGTCATTGTCGCACTCGTTGGCTTAATTGAATCACTGCTGACACTTTCGGTACTGGATGAAATGAGCAATACTCGCGGCAGTGCCAACAAAGAATGTGTGGCACAAGGAAGCGGCAATATCTGTTGCGGTTTTTTTGGCGGTATGGCAGGGTGTGCCATGATTGGACAGTCCATCATCAACTTTACCTCCGGTGGACTCGGAAGGCTCTCCTCATTTGTAGCAGCGCTGGGGCTTATTATTCTGGTGTCACTTTTTACAGATATCTTAAATATTATTCCCGTAGCCGTTTTAGTAGGTATTATGTTTATGGTCAGCATCGGTACCTTTGAATGGAGCAGTTTTTCACATCTCAAACATATGCCGCACTCGGATGCCTTTGTCATGATAGTAGTCACTATTATTACCGTTTTAGCAGACCTGGCGGTAGCAGTCATCTCAGGGGTTATTATCTCCGCCTTGGTGTTTGCCTGGAAGCATGCACGCATTTACGCCAAAACCTATACGGAAGCAGACGGTACCAAAGTATATGAACTTGAAGGCCCGCTCTTTTTTGGTTCTGCCATGAGTTTTCCCGATAATTTCGATATTGCCCATGACCCGAAAAATGTGGTTATTGACTTTAAAAATGCCCGGGTTATGGACTCTTCAGGTGTTGAAGCCATTGACTCACTAACCAAAAAATATGAGGATGCCGACAAAAATCTACGCTTGCGCCATTTAAGTCAGGACTGTAAAAATATTTTGAAAAAAGCCGGACCACACTGTGAATACGAAGAAGATGACCCAACATACAAAGTTGCCTATAACTACTAAACTAACCCCTAGGTTACTTTCCTTGTAACCGAATGTGAGTTCCCTCCCACATTACCTTTTTCATCAAGCCCGTCAGGGTTTTTCATTCTCCAGAGCTAAATTATTGAGATGATATTTATTGAGCATATCTAAAAGTTGTGTTAGCCGTCCATAGGTCACTTTGGTATCTATACGTATATTGATAGGATCCTTCTGATGTCCAATACGACTTAAAAAATGCTCCAACGTTTCAAAACTCACCTCTTTCCCCTGATATGCCAATGTATCAACGCTTAATTCAATAC
>JALUJE010000016.1 GCA_027057185.1 Helicobacteraceae bacterium
TGAATTTACAGCTAATGCTGTAGCAAAAAAATTGGGTATTACGCAAGTGTATGCAAATATTTTACCTGATGGCAAAGCAGATGTTGTAAAAGAACTTCAAAAGAGTGGTAATAGTGTTGCTATGGCAGGTGATGGCATTAATGATGCTCCAGCACTTGCACAAGCAGATGTGGGTATTGCTATGGGAACAGGAACGGACGTGGCTATAGAGAGCGCAGGTGTTACACTTATTAAAGGGGATTTGTTAGGTATTTTAAAAGTATTAAAACTTTCACGAGCTACTATGAAAAATATTCGACAAAATCTCTTTTTTGCTTTTATTTACAATTCGGCCGGTGTTCCTATTGCCGCAGGAGTACTGTACCCGTTTTTTGGTATCTTACTCTCACCAATCATTGCCGCTGCGGCAATGAGTTTTAGTTCGGTGTCCGTCATTAGCAACTCATTGAGATTGAAAAAGATGAAGCTTTAGAGGATATTGGTAGAGATATTTTGAAAATGCTTTGAAGTGTATCATATAAAAACGACACGGTCTCTACCTTCTTTTTTTGCTCTATAGAGTGCTTTATCTACACGTTTGAGCAAGCTGGCTTTTGTGTCGTTTTTCTGACATAAGGTTGCCCCGATACTGACGGTAATGTTGTTCTTAATGTCAAAAGTGTACGATCTGACTGCCGTATTGAGTTTGCTGGAAAAACTGACAATCTCAGCATGATTTACATGTACGGCTACAATAAGGAACTCTTCGCCACCCCAACGCATGAGGGCATCACTTTTTCGAATATGTAATGAGAGTACTTTACTCAGTTGCTGCAATACCTGATCGCCAATATCATGCCCATAAGTATCGTTAACCAGTTTAAAATGGTCAATATCAATCATAAGTACGGCAAAATTACTTTGATAGCGGTGAAAACGGTCAATTTCGATATCGAGTATTTCATTGCCCCGGCGACGATTGGAGAGATTGGTAAGCTCATCTGTGGTGGCATACTGTTTTAGTTTTTGCTCCATTTTAATGCGTTGTGTAATATCTTTGCCTGTCGCCACAAAATTTTCAATACGGTGATGTTCATCGAACATCGGAGAGATGGTTAACTCTTCATAATAGATCTGTCCATCTTTTTTTTTGTTTGCCAGAACATTGGAGTAGGTTTTTCCAGCTAAAAGGGTTTCCCAAAGTTTTTTATAAAATGTATCGTCATGCTGTCCGGATTTTAAAATATTGGAAGGATGATCAAGCAGTTCAATATGTTTGTATCCGCTATGTGCCACAAAGGCATCGTTAACATAGGTCATAATACCGTTTTTATCGGTGATGCGCACCAGCTCATCGGTCTGTTCCATCGCTTTTGCCAGTAATTTTAGCCTTGCTTTGGTCTTTTTAATATCGGTGACATCGGTTAAGGTTCCAAGCCCCGCATAACCACCGTCATACTTGATGGTTTCAGTGGTGGCACTATTATCTTTCATGCCGTTTTTTTTGGTGATATCCTGTGCGTCGCTGTTTTGGTGTGGGAATTTTTCGCCTTTAAGACGCCGCAGTGCCATTTGTTTTACCTGTTGTCGCATGGGTTTTACCACCAAATCCCAAATTTTCATCTCATAAAGTTCTTTGGTAGAATAACCTGACATTGCAACCAGTGCCCGATTGACATAGATGATGCGGTCGGTATAAATAAAAATACCCGTAGGTGAATTTTCTGAAATAGTACGAAATTTTTCTTCACTCTGTTTGAGTTGCAGTTCCATATTTTTTGCGTCGGTAATATTTACAAGACTACTAAGAAAATGCGTGGCTTTATGGTGCTCATCATATTTAATGTTAGTACGGCACTCAATCCAGCAAACCGTTTTATCTGCGGTTAAAATTCGGTAG
Source organism: Helicobacteraceae bacterium (assembly GCA_027057185.1). Taxonomy (GTDB): domain Bacteria; phylum Campylobacterota; class Campylobacteria; order Campylobacterales; family Sulfurimonadaceae; genus QNZR01. The sequence continues at coordinate 1,880 of JALUJE010000016.1, forward strand.
GTCTGCATAAACTGATCGCTGCAACTTTTTGTATATTCCGTTAGCTCCTGACAGACCCGTTTATAATCTTCAGGATGAATAATATCACTATAGTTGAGTTCACCACTTTCAAAAAGTTCTTTGCTATAACCAAACATACTGATGTTGTCGGAGACATATTCGACAAACCATGATGCTTTGACATTCCAGAAAAAAATGATGGTTTGACTAATGTTGATAAAGTCATTGACTTGTGATGCAATGGCAGTAGCAGTCTCATTTTGGATTGCCTTGTTGGATGTCCTACTTTTCTGTGAACATATGGGGACTTGAGAATGCTTTGACTTTTTACTGCGAGACATACCAGGAGTTCCTTTGCTTTTTCTGTCGATATAATATCACAAATATCTATGCAACACTGATGATTTTATCTACAATACTATTTATTTTGACTATAATTTCCAACAAATCTACATGTATTTTTAAGGATGTCGAATGGAATGTGAGTTTCCAACACTCAACAGTGATACTGAAGCAATAAAAAATATTTTTACATCAGTAAAAACCATAGCTATTCTGGGACTCTCACCTAACGAGACGAAAGCCAGCTATAAAGTAGCAACCTATTTGCAGCATGTGGGCTACACCATTGTTCCGGTCTATCCTAAAGAGGAGTCTATTTTAGGAGAGAAGGTATACCGTTCACTTGCCGAAATTCCTTTTACGGTCGATATGGTCAATATCTTTAGAAAATCTCATGCTTTAGATGCCATTGTCGATGCCTGTATCGCCCGTGGCGATGTCAAAGTGTTTTGGGCGCAACTGGGAATTGTGAACAATGCTGCGGCACAAAAAGCTGAAGCGGCGGGAATGATAGTCGTTCAAAATCACTGTTCCATGGTGGAACATCGTGCACTGTTTTAGGGGAATATATTGGTAACATTAGAGACAATTAAAGCGGCATCTGAACGTATTGCAGATGTGGTGGTCAAAACACCATTTTCATATGCACCGATACTGAGTAAAATCAGTGCTACCGAGGTCTATCTGAAAAAAGAGAATTTGCAGGTAACGGGTGCCTTTAAAATACGTGGTGCTTTCAACAAAATAGCTTCTTTAACTCCGTCAGAACGAGGTGGAGGCGTTGTTGCAGCAAGTGCGGGAAATCATGCTCAGGGGGTTGCTTTGTCCGCACAGCATTTCGAAGTGGCTGCTACGATTATTATGCCTGAATCAACACCACTGACAAAAATTAACGGCGTCAAGCGTTTTGGTGCTGAAGTGATACTTGCCGGAAGCAATTATGATGAGGCATATGCCTATGCGCTAGAGTATGCTACGGCCCATCGATTAACGTTTATTCATCCTTTTGAGGATGATGCCGTAATTGCCGGTCAGGGTACTATTGCTTTAGAAATTTTGGAGTCGTGTGATCAGCTCGATGCCGTGATTGTCCCAGTTGGTGGTGGCGGTCTCATTAGCGGTATTGCCACGGCTATGAAAGCACTCCGTCCGGATGTCAAGGTAATTGGTGTGAGTGCTTCGGGTGCGCCGGCACTGAAAGAGTCTTTTGCGTTAGAGCGTGCGATTGATAGTACTTCGGTACGTACTATTGCCGATGGCATTGCAGTACGTGATACATCAGATATTACATTGCACTATATGCTCTCTTGTGTAGACGATGTTATTTGTGTGGATGATGAGGAGATCGCCAGTGCTATGTTGTTTCTGCTTGAGAATCAAAAACTGGTTGTAGAGGGAGCCGGTGCGGTTGGAGTGGCCGCACTGCTACACCATAAGCTCCCTCAGTTGAAGGGAAAAAATGTTGCCGTGGTACTCAGTGGCGGTAATGTTGATGTGACACTCCTCTCAGTGATTATTGAAAAGGGTCTGTTAAAATCACATCGAAAAATGAAGTTGATGGTGACACTTGTAGATAAACCGGGTTCTTTGATGCACTTGACCGAACTACTGAATGAGTTGGGTGCCAATATTGTTCATATCGCCTATGAACGTACCTCGACCGATCTTGATTATGGTGATGCCCATGTTACCATTCATTTAGAGACTAAGGGCAAGGCACATCAACAGGAGATTCGTGAGCTGCTGCATCGCGAGTCCTATATTAATCAGGAGATGCTGTAGGTTTATGGATGCGGTAACTGTTTTAAATATTAAAAAAGCTGTTTTGTTACTCAAAACTTTGGAAAATGGGTATTTAGCGGTCATCGACAGTGATACGACATTGCGCCTGTACAGCACCAAAGAGTATAGTCTGGTGGGCGGTTTTAAGAGTAATATTACCCATCAACGAGAAACGGGTCACTTTGTTGATATTGTTGCGCATGGGAGTTTTCTTGCCACAATCTTGCCTCTAGCAGGCAAAGCGGCACTCTTTTCTGTTGCCAAAAAAGAGTTGCTTTACAAAGTCGGGCGTCATCACGGTGAGATTGAAACGCTTGCTATTGAGCCCAATGCCCGGTATCTGGCTACCGGAGGTGAAGACGGTAAAACCTTTGTGTGGGCGCTGAAAACGGCACGTCTTGCTTTTACATTGCCACCGCATTCGGATTATGTGACCGCCATTGCCTTTAGTGAGAGTGGACAGTTTATTGCTACGGGAAGTTATGATCGTACGATTCATCTGCAGAATCTGGCGACTATGAAAGCGCCGTTAAAGCTTCGCGGTCACAGTGCCGCGGTGATGCATCTTCTATTTTTACCGCACATGCGGCTGCTTTCTGCCGATAAAGACGGCAAGCTCATTGTATGGGATATAGCACAAGGCAACATTGTGGCACGACTGCCTAAAATGAGTGATGATATTACTGCACTGACCCTGAGTGATGACAAACGTTTTCTGTTTGTCGGTACTAAGCTGGGATATATTTCTTTATACGATTTAGAAACGTATGAGCAGTTAAAACAGCGTTATATGAAATTGAGTGAGCGTATTACTTCGTTGGGATTTATTGGTATAAAGTACCATTTGGCCGTAGGAACTTCCGAAGGTAATGTGAGTCTCTACGCTCTGTTTGGCGATGAGGAGCATTGTCATGCACTGGTACGTAACCGTGCCTACAAAGAGCTGTATGAAATAATAGAAAATAATCCTATTATGGCGTATTCCAAGAGTTATTTGAGTGTTGAATTGGTTTGGGACAAAACAGTCGCTCAGGCAAAAAAACTTATGGAAAAAGGGGATAGGAAAAATACTCAGGCACTGTTTGCTCCTTTTATGGAGGTACCGAAAAAAAAGAGTTATATTACAATTTTTATGACGAACTTTGAGAAGTTTGAGCAGTTTAAAGCCCATATTCAAAATAAAAAATATCCCTTAGCGTATACCATGGTACATCAATATCCGGAATTTAGAGAATCCAAAATATTTCAACAGCTTGAGCATCACTGGAAAAAAATCTTTTTTGAAGCACAAAAGCTTATTTTGCAAAAGGGTGGAGAAGCACAGGCACGGCAGCTTCTGGCACCTTTTCGAGGGATTTCAGATAAAGTACCCTTTATGCAGCAACTTTTTTCAGAACAGAAGATGTATCTCTATTTTAAAAAACTTGTAGCAATCAAAGAGTTTAAAAAAATATTTGAATTGCTAAAAGTGCATCCGTTTTTAAAAGAGTTTCCGGAGTATGAGAATATTATGAAGCATGCTGATGCACTCTACATAAAAG
>JALUJE010000017.1 GCA_027057185.1 Helicobacteraceae bacterium
TATGATTTTGTTTGGTACGGTTTTAACAACAGTAGCCTTTCTGGTTTATGATATTGTCATACTTCAAGAAAACTTTTGTATTTATGTTTGTCCCTATTCTCGTATTCAGTCGGTCTTGTATGATGATGATACGGTCATGGCAATTTACAATCCTCATCGTGGCGGTGAAATTTATGATGCGCATAAAGAGAAACAATTTACGAAGCAAAAAGATCTTTTGGCGGCGAACCCTAGTGCCGAGTGTACAGCATGCGAGAGCTGTGTTACAGTTTGTCCGACCCATATTGATATTCGCAAGGGACTTCAGCTAGAGTGTATTAACTGCTTGGAGTGTGTGGATGCCTGTGTGACGGTGATGGGAAAACTGGGCAAAGAGAGCCTGATTACCTGGTCGAGTGAAAAAGAAATTATTGAACAAAAAGGGAAAACAAACTTTTTCCGTCCAAAGATTATCGGTTATATTGCAATTCTCATTATTATTACAGTAATTTTAGGCATGATGGGAACTACGAAAGAGTATATGCTGCTGAACATCAATAAGGAAGAGGGACGGCTTTATAATACTCAGCGTATTAGTGATGATGTTGTTCATGTGGAGAATGCCTATGTCTTTTTGCTGCAAAATACGCTCAGTGTACCGCATAAATACTATTTTGATGTCATTGCTCCTGAAGGGATGGAAGGTAAGATTAAAATTAAAAAGCCATCGGCTCCGTTTACCGCCAATCCGGCAATGAAAAAGAAGAAAATTGTCATACTCTATACCGATGAAGTTTTGGTTAATGATGCGCGTAAAGATACCATCATTCCCATTACCATTAAAGCGTACGCCATGGATGACAAAGAGAAAGTGGTGGTATATCGGAAATCAACCTTTGTCTATCCCCGTATTGACATTGTAGAGCATGCAAAATAAACTACGGGCATAGCCCGCTCTGCTTAGATCTATCGGTTGGCAAACTGGTTGAGTTTGTCCTTGACATGCTGGTCTGCCATATCGAAACTCCACTCCGGTTCCCAAACCACTTCGGCTGTGCAGGATGTGGCATCGGTATGTTTCATGACTGCTTCTTCAACCCATTGAATCATCATTTGGTGCAGTGGACAGGCTCGTGTTGAGAGGGTCATCGTTACGAGTACATTATTGTTTTCATCAATGGTAGCATCATAAATCAACCCCATCTCGACCAGATTAAAACCGACTTCGGGGTCAATGACCGTACTGATGGCTTGAAATACATCTTCTTTTGTAATGGGACTCATTTAGAGTACCTCCTTTCCATATTGCATCATGGTGTAAACTGAATAGAGTAAGAATGCTCCACCGACAACCAATACCGAGATACCCGCATAAAAGAGTGTATTGGAATGGAACAGTAGTGCAAGTCCAACACTGTATAGACCGATTGTGGTGGCATAGAGCTGCATTGAGGCTTCACGTAAGGGCACCATCTCATGCAACATGGGAACACTCTGCTTGCCTACCAGCGGAGCATAACGTTCAAACCAGACAAGAAAAGGAATGATTTT
>JALUJE010000018.1 GCA_027057185.1 Helicobacteraceae bacterium
CATCACCACCGACAACCAGTTTTGGACGTCGTACTACCTGAGGTTTTTCAACTTCAGGCTCTTTTTTGGTGAAGGTCGTGTTGACTTTCTCACTTTCAAAACCCGTGGCAACCAGTGTGATTTTTACAAAATCTTCAGGTAAGGTTTCATCTGAGGTAGTACCGAAAATGACTTCCGCTTCTTCGTCGGCGCTTTCATGTACCACCTCCATAGCTTCGCTCAATTCAATCATGGAGAAGTTGGGATGCATGTTGAAATGTACCAGAACTCCCATGGCTCCATTAATAGACATATTATCAAGTAGTGGTGACTCAATAGCACTTTTAATGGCTTCATACGCGGCATTCTCGCCCTGGAATTCACCAACACCCATCAGTGCCATACCCTGATGACTCATGACGGTTTTTAAATCCGCAAAGTCAAGATTGATGTCATTGTCACCACTAGCTAAAATAACACCCGAGGTACCGCTAACGGCTTGCGCGAGAACACTGTCGACAATTTTAAAACTCTCACGCATACCCAGCTTTCTATCTATAATTGAGAGGAGTTTGTCGTTGGGAATGACGACAATAGAGTCACTGGCTTCTTTAAGGTCTTGAAGACCTTCCTCTGCTAGTTTGAGACGTTTGCGACCTTCAAAACCAAACGGTTTGGTTACCACAGAAATAGTGAGTGCACCGACCTCTTTAGCAATCTGGGCAATTACTGGAGCCGCCCCGGTACCCGTACCGCCGCCAAGTCCCGCTGCAATAAAGACAATATCGGCACCTTCAAGTTGCGCACGAATATCTTCATAGTTTTCTAGTGCCGAGTCACGACCGACTTCGGGTTTCATCCCTGCACCCAGACCTTTGGTCAGTTTTGCCCCCAGTTGAATTTTGGTGGCACCTGCGGCAACATCGAGTACTTGGGCATCTGTGTTTGCCAAAACCATCTCAATGCCGGCAACATTTTCATTGAGCATATGTCCAATCATATTACCGCCGCCGCCGCCGACTCCGACCGCTATAATCCGGGCACCGGTTAACGGTACCGACTCTTCTATTTTAAATGGTTCCATGCTATACTCTCCTTAAATTGCTTAAAATAATTGGGTGACCCAGTTCCAAAACTTACTAAATACCCCGACATCATCACCCTTGTTATTCTTTTTTTCCGGGAGTGATGTTAGTTCATTTTTTATGTCAAAAATGGCCTCTTCGGAAGGCTGTTCCACGGCGACGGGATTGCTGTTGATATCCTCAAGTGAAACCGGTTCATGCTCAATGGGACTTTCGTTGGAGTGGCGCATTTTTTTATTGACGTCGATCTCATACGGGGAATATCGTCCTGCGGCATAGCGGACAAGCCCAACGGCTCCGGAGTAGGCAGGATCACGCAAGGTGTCAAACAGACCATCCATCTCAATAGGTTTTGCCAAACGTACCGGCATATTATCAAAAATCGCAACGGCAAGTTCTCGCATACCGTCCATTTTGGTAAAGCCCCCGGTAAGAACCACACCGGCACCAATATGCTCTTTGAGACCACTTTTCTCGAGTGATTGGGCAATAATCATTAATGTCTCTTCAACGCGGGCATAAATGACATTGTGTACCACTTCTAACGAGACCTCATGCGTGGTATTTTCATCACCGATAATGGGCAGTTCAATTAGGTCATTGGTCGGTGTATGGAGTGACCCATAGGTCATTTTGACACTGTCGGCAACATTCAACGGGGTGTGCAGCGCCATGGAAAGATCATTGGTAATGTGGTTGGACCCCACACCCAAAAAGTCATTGTAACGAATGGAATTTCCAGAATGAATCACTAGATTACTTGTACTGCCTCCCATATCGATAACTGCAACTCCAAGTTCTTTTTCATCTTCGTTTAGTGTGGCGATGGCAGAGGCATAACCACTTAAAATAATATTTTCAACTTCCACTCCGGCCGCCTTGACAGCCTTTTTTAAGTTATGAAGATTGGATTTTTGTGTGGTAATAATATGGGTTTCAACCTCAAGCCGTGAGGCATTCATTCCCAAAGGGTCTTCAATGAAATCCTGATCATCGACTTTAAAATTGTAAGGTAGTGTATGCAAGACCTCATAGTCATTGGGAATATTGGCGTTATATAATGAGGTATGCATCACACGTTCGATCTCTTTAATGCCGATCTCTTTGTTGATAATATTCACAATACCACTGGAATTTAAACTTTTGGCATATGCTCCGGAGATGGACACAATAGCACTTTTAGTGGTTGCTCCGGAGACACGCTTGGCATCACTGAGTGCATTTTTTATAGACTTGGAAGCAAGCTCTATATTGGTTATGCTGCCTTTTTTGAGACCCTGTGCTTTGGCAATGCCGGCACCGGTGACTTTAATATCGTTATCATCACCAATATCGGCAATGATGGCACATATTTTGGTGGAACCGATATCAATCGCTAAAACCGTTCTGCTCAAACCTACAGTCCTTTCACAAACATCTCTACAGGATATTCACTTTCAAGCTCTTGAATCAATCCACGGTTGAGCAATGCTTCTTTGAGCTGAATAACATCTTTTTCCTGTTTCGTTATAGATGTGTTAAGCAATTTTTGTTCCAAAATATCGTACAGAGCGATTTTTTCATTACTTAATGTGATATATCCCCGTTTGTCCTGTTTGTTGAAAATGGCATTGACCAATAGTGATGCTTCTTCTGAGGTCAAACCGTCAATCTCGGGTATCTTCTGATGTGAAATTACCGTAGTTTTAGTTGCAGAAAAATTGTTGAGTGTTTGAGTAGCAAGCTCTTGCAACAGGCTGGCAGTTTTACTCTCTTTGTAGGCGGTTGCGACGGCAGCTTTTGCCTCTTCAAACTGTTTTACTTGAGGTTCGACTACCGACTCGAGCTTGACAAGCATATAGATATCGCCGACTTTTCGGGGCTTTAAAAAAGGTTTTAGCATACTGAGTTCGGTGATTTCTTGAAATACATCAGGATGAAACAGAGTGTTGGAACTATCTATATCTAGAGACTCTACCGAAATCGATGGATCAAGTTTGCCTTTTTTAAAGTCAATATATTTTTTAAGAGCGGCTTTTTTGGTTGCTTTGTCATCAAGAGCAGCTACAACCTGAGGGCGGGCAGTCTCAAAATCCATAATGGCACCTTCGGCATCTTTAAAATCATGTTTGTTGTTGTCGTAGTATGCTTTGAGGTCACTCTCTGTAGCCTGTGATGCAATGCGTTCTTGTTTTACCACTGAGGTTTTGTACAATGGAAGGGTCATGTACTCATTCTTGTGAGCTTCCCAATACTGCTTCAGGTTGTCATCTGAAAGCGTGACTTCGACCATATCGGCATTGAGAATTTTATAGCCGATAGTATCTTGAATACCTACTGCACTGCTGAGCAGTTCTTCTTCAAGGGGCAATGCTTTAGGGGCAAAGAGAGAAAGAAGTTTTTGGATGAGCATGGATTTTCTGACATCATCCTCATAACTCTTCATGGTAAGATGGTTTTGTTGGAGTGTCTTTTGATAAATGTCTTTGTCAAATACTCCATTGTTCTGAAAGACGCTTTGGCTCTTGATCTCGTGTAAAAGTTCCTCGTCACTTATACGAAGATTATAGTTTTGAGCAAGATTTAGCATGAGGGCTTCATCAATAAGCTGTCGCATTGCCTGTTTCTGTAACCCGAACTGTTTTGCTTTTTCCTCATCAAAATTGCCTTGGAAAATTTTAGCGTACTGTGCATAAAGCCTGCTGTAACTTTTTTGTAGATCGGCATTTGAAATGGGCACATCACCCACTTTGGCAATAGCAGAAGCCTTATCTCCGTAACTGTATTGTCCCCAACCGACAAAACCTGCCCCGATAAATGCGATGGTAGAAATCCACATCGTAATTATGAGATATTTTTTATGACGTTGCATCCATGTAATCATTGCTGTACGAACCTTAAAGAGCTAGATATGAAATATGGCTGTATTTTAACATAAATATTGGTTAATGTTTATAATAACTTCTTTCTTCTTTTAGAAATTATGAAATTGTGTGGTCAGTGAGTTAGTTTTCTACATAAGATTACAGGATTAAACGTTAAAGAAGTAAGTGTCTATGAGGGTTTAAGAAGCCTACGGTCGTAGTTTGTATCACAAACAATCAGTTATCAACATCATATAAGGAGATATTGCTGTTGAGCATCAAAATTCGGCAGCTTTTCTCCAGGATTGCCAGCTGTTTTGCCATTTCATACAGGTCTCTGTTGAAGGCATAAATGCCGTAGCCCCGGATTACAACAATATTGGTACGATATTGTGCAAAGTATTGTGGAATGGCACTAATAGCCCGCTCATACCAGTCATCGAACTCTTTGGGATCACATATGGGAATGGTGCCCAGCTCCTGTGAAGCAAAATAATCCTGCGGAATAATAACATCGTGAGCAAGGGAGTAGGCCGTTGTAAATGGCGGCATTGTAAAGGTTATGAATTTTGCATCGCTGTTATGCTGATAGATACCTTTGTGTATTTCGGCATCACAACTGGCATTTTTCCAGCGATAGTCTTTGTTAAAATAGAGTTCTAGAAGCGTGTGTTCGGTGATATTGTCAAAAATTGCTTCTTTATGGTTAATAATAAAAAGATTGGACTCAACACGTGCGGAGATGGAACCGTGATAAATTCCGAAAAAATCTTTTCGAAACATGGAGAGCGCCAGAGAACCCAGCTGCTTTTTTATGCGTTTTTTATTCATGATCGTATTGTACACTAATATGTTTTAAGCTGTTATAATGTAAAATACATGTAAAAATAAAATAAAGAACATTGAGGATAGTGTGCAAAAGAGTCCGCATGTACCGGTACTGTATCGAGAAGTCATCAAATATTTCAGTGCCATAGAGCATGGTGTGATTATTGACTGTACCTTGGGCTATGGTGGGCACAGCTCCATGATTTTAGAAGCCAACCCTCATATTAAACTTATCGGTATTGATCAAGATCCTAGTGCCATTGAATTTTCCAGCAGGCGTTTGGCACCGTTTCAAGAACGTGTTGAGATTGTGCAGGGACGTTTTGCATCAGTCATTGCAGATGTCATAGCGCGTGAAGGGGTTGGGAATATTCGAGGTATTTTGGCCGATATCGGGGTGTCATCACTCCAATTGGATCACCATGAGCGAGGCTTTTCATATGAGAGCTGTACGTTGGATATGCGGATGAATCCCGAAGCACCGCTTAGTGCCGCAGATGTGGTGAATGGTTACTCTCAACATGCACTAGAAGCACTATTGCGGGACTACGGCGAATTACGAAATTTCAAAAAAATTGCTTCAATTATAGTAGAAAGCCGCCCCTTTACTTCGGCAAAGGAGCTCTCTGACGCCGTGAAACCTTACGCACCAAGAGGTAAAAAAATACATCCTGCTACGTTGGTGATGCAAGCGATACGCATTGAGGTTAACAATGAACTCGGTGAATTGCGAGAATTGTTGAACACTATAGAACACTTAAAAC
>JALUJE010000019.1 GCA_027057185.1 Helicobacteraceae bacterium
CATCAAGGGCATGGAGCCGGGCTTTCGGAAACCGTTTTAAAAAGCGATGAGGGATTCGACAAAGAACTCAAACGCCTGGAGTATAAACTTCCACTATTCAATGAAATCCTCCGTAACAATCATCAAAAAATCATTGAAAATATCTGCAATCTCAGTAAAGAAGATATTGCCGGCCGTGTTCCCGAAGCCACTATGGTCAGTACTTACATGGAAATTAAAAAATTGATTCAAACCAAAGAGGCCTCAAAAGGAAGCTTTGACATGGATCCCGAAAAGCTGGCCGAAATTTTGGAACAGATTAAACGCGGTAAAGCTATTTCTGAAATTTCCAAAACAAAAATGGCAAAAAGTAATCTGCGTCTAGTTGTTTCCATTGCCAAGCGTTACACCAACCGTGGTCTTCCGTTCCTTGATCTTATCCAAGAAGGCAATATTGGTCTCATGAAAGCGGTCGACAAGTTTGAGTACCAAAAGGGTTATAAATTTTCAACCTATGCAACCTGGTGGATTCGGCAGGCAATATCACGTGCCATAGCCGATCAGGCACGTACCATTCGTATTCCGATTCATATGATTGAAACTATTAATCGCATCAATAAAATTATGCGTAAATACCTTCAGGAGCACGGCAAAGAACCTGATGTTGATACGATTGCGCAAGAGGTAGGACTTTCGGTGGAAAAAGTGAAAAATGTTATTAAAATCACCAAAGAACCCATTTCACTGGAGGCACCTATTGGCAATGAGGAGGATGGTCGTTTTGGTGACTTCATTGAAGACAAGACCTCACTTTCCCCTTCAGATGCTGTCTTAAAAGATGACCTAAAGGGTCAAATTGAAGGGGTACTTGAACAACTCAATGAACGGGAAAAAGCGGTGATAAAAATGCGTTTTGGTATTATGGATGACGAAAGTGACCGTACACTCGAAGAGATTGGAAAAGAGCTCAGTGTCACTCGTGAACGTGTGCGACAAATTGAATCCAGTGCCATTAAGAAACTTAAACATCCTAAAGTGGGACGCAAACTTAAAAATTACATTGAGGAATAATGACTTTTGAACAGCAGTGGATTGAAAATGACTTTAATCCATTCATACTATTTGATTCTCATGGAAAGATTACATCACTCAATACCGAGGCACAATATCTTTTTGGTGCCACGACCAAAGAGACTATTTTTGAGTTGGCGACAGCCTATGCCAGTCCTACGTTTGGTTTCAAGACAACATTCATCGACTTGGAGTTTGAAAAATATAAATTTTTCGGTATTAATGTCGGTTATGTTAACGATGACTACATCGGTATTTCACTGTACCGTATTCCCTATTTTAAGTTTCAAAGACACAAACCCAGTGGAAATCTAACAAATATCTACACGCTCATTGATCTGTGTATTAGCAGTAATTCCATTGGATCTAGTACGGAATACATTAAAGATATCGATCCGAGTATTCCCGAAATTCGACTCTATGAGAAGCTTTTTATTAAACTACTTAACAAAATTTACGCCGCACTCAAACATAATTCCCGTGTTATTACCAAACTCTACTTGTGCATTGGAGAGCATATTCGATTCGATGCCAAAAAATACTCAATCTTTTCTATTGAAATTCTTGCCAAAGATATGGAGATGCGTTTTGAGCATGACATTATCAAACTTGCCGAAGAGAATAATTTTTTTGCCGAAATCAAAACAACCGGCGTCAAAATCAATGTTCCTATGATTTTTGAATAGTATCTTTTCCTATAAAATAGCCACCGACAATTCCCACGGCCAAACCACTTAAATAAGGGACTAACAAAAGCAGTTGGTTATTGTTCAGGGCAATAAATCCCAATACCAAAAAGAGATACGGCACCAAACGATACCATGAAACAAGCGCAGTTGAACCAATATTGAAACTTTTAAAACTATTGGTTTTGATGCGTTTTTTCTCTTCTTTAATCATTTCCTTTAACGTCATGTCCTCATCATATGCTGTCGAATCGTTGTACAGATCATAAGGATCATCAATGGTTTCTACCAAATCATCTTGAAGAGGCGTTTGAGCTGAATCTAACCGCTTTCTGATCAATTGTGCATAGCTATACATCGACCCTAATATAATAAGCAATGCACTAATAAAAGCCACTTCAACATTAATAAAAAGCTGAAAAGAGACCAACAATAGAAATAGAATAGGTACCTGTATAAGTACCAATAGTTTAATAGCGTAGATCATCATCCTCATCTTCATCATCAAGATGCTTTTTAACTTTATATCGCGGATCTTGAGAAAGCTTTTCAAACTCTTTGTACTGTTTAGAATAGGCTTTGAATACATTAACACCTGCCGCAGCAATACCAATAAACACTCCCACCCACAGCAACCAGTCCATTTCAAAGAGTTTTTTAAGTCCCAAACCAATTGCAACACCAATAAGCACGGCAACCACCATAGAAATACCTAAAGAGAGTGATTCAGCACCTTCAATAATCGGCTTGAGCCGTTTTTTCTCCTCTTCATTTTCATTCTGAGAAGGATGATTCTCACTCATGAAATGCGCTCAAAAACCCGTCTTGATGCTTCAATAGTAGCATCAATCATGGTATCGGTGATGGCACTACAGATAAAACCGGTCTCAAATTGTGAGCAGGCAAAGTAGTATCCCTCTTCTAGCATACCTGCATGAAATGCGGCAAAGCGTTTTAAATCACTTGCCGCCGCATCATCAAAATTGGCAACAGGCTCACTGTTAAAAAAGAAGCCAAACATGGAGCCTCTCACATCGGTCTGCAGAGAAATACCTTGCTCGGCTGCAGCTTCTTTCATTCCTTCTACCAAACGGGTAGCACGTTCTTGCAACACTAAAAATATTCTACTATGCTCTTTAAGCTTTTTAAGTGCAGCCAATCCTGCCGCCATAGCAACGGGATTGCCACTGAGTGTACCGGCTTGATAGACCGGCCCCTCAGGTGAAAGCTGCTGCATAATCTCTAGTTTTCCGCCAAAAGCACCGACAGGCATACCGCCACCAATAACTTTACCCAATGTCACAAGATCGGGAGTCGTTCCGGTGATACTTTCTGCACCGTGAAGCGTAGCGCGAAAACCACTCATTACTTCATCGAATATCAAAAGTGTGCCGTTAGCATCACATAGAGAGCGCAATTGCGCCAAAAATTCTTTTTTTGCCGGCACAAGCCCCATATTGCCGGCAATAGGTTCAATAATAATACAGGCAATATTACTACTCTGCTCAAAGCACTTTTTAACACTGTCAATATCATTATATTTTGCCAGTAGAGTATGTTTTGTAAAGTCTGCCGGTACTCCCGGAGAGCTTGGATTACCGAATGTTGCGGCTCCAGAACCTGCTTGAACCAGTAACGCATCACTGTGTCCATGATAACAGCCTTCAAACTTAATGATATCGTCACGACCGGTATAGCCCCGAGCCAGACGAATGGCGCTCATCACCGCTTCGGTACCACTGCTGACAAAACGAACTTGGTCGATGGAATCGTAGATCGATACTACCGCCTGTGCCAACTGAGTTTCAGCAAGCGTTGGTGCGCCAAAACTTAGACCGTGTTTGACTGCATCGATCACTACAGCTTCAATACTTTCGTCTTTGTGTCCAAAAATGAGAGGTCCCCAACTTTGTACATAATCGACATAGCGGTTATCGTCAATGTCAATAAGATACGCACCCTCCCCCTCTTTAATAAAACGCGGCGTTCCTCCGACGCCGGCAAAGGCACGGACTGGCGAGTTGACACCGCCGGGGATGAGTTGTGATGCTGCTTCAAAAGCAGACAATGATTTTTCAATGTTCATGTTCAATCCACTATAATTTTTAGCGATTATAGCGAATTGTTCATTATATGAATGTATAATTTTTCACATATGAAACGTTCGCTCAGTGCTTTACTTCTTGCTATCTGCTTACATGTAGTGCTATTACTGCTTTTTCTTGTTCTTCTTTTCTGGGTGCCTTCTACGCCAAAAACACTACCTCAAAAAGAGAAGCGCATTCGGGTCTCTTTAAAAGAGCGTCCAACACTCTCTCACGATGCGCTGGTAACAAACCAGAAACCTCGCACTAAAGCACCCTCCATACCTAAAGGAAAGCAACTGAAAAAAATAATTGACAAACCGCTGATTCCAGTGAAAAAGCCATTATTAAAACCCAAAGAGCGTCCCAAATTGCCACCAAAAAAAGTTCCTTCACGCACCCCTAAACCCAAACGAGAACCCCTACCTCCGACACAACCCTATATCACCGCAAAAAAAGTGCCAGAACCCAACGCTTCTAGTTTGTACGACATGCTCTCAACTCCCTCAAAAGCAGCTTCAAAAGAGCATACTACGCAACAACAAAACCGCAATCGAATCAATCAGGATATTCAAGAACTTTACGGTGATACATTTGCAACATTAAGCGCGGGAGCACAGAAATATATTGTTGACAATCAGGAGATTATGCGGCGCATTACTCAAAAAGTGCTGAATCGTGTCGGCAGTGTCAACCTTAACAATAATTTACATGTAAATTCAAATAACACGGTTGAGTTTTATCTCTACCCTAACGGTGATATTAGTGATATTCGTTTCCTTCAAAAGAGTGGCTACTATATATTGGACCGTACAACGAAAGAGACGATCGAGTATGCTTATGCCAAATACCCCAGACCAACGCAAAAAACACTAATTCGCTACAAAGTCGGATACTACCTTCGAGGATATTAAACATATGAACTTTTTTCAGACACTTCAGACCATACTGCTCGCACCGACTCCCCAGGAAAAAATTGCACGTTTTCGCATCTTTTACAACAGCTATCTTGAAGACAAAACGCTCTCATTTCATTCAAAAGAAGCACCGCTAATCTTTCATCGACCTTCGTATGCTTCCTACTGTCATATCGTACCGCCACAACATGTTCCCCGACGTAAAAATCTTCAGCATTACGAGGGACAGCTTGCTCTGGTACATGCCATAGCACATATTGAATACAGTGCTATAGACCTAGCCCTCGACGCGGCCTACCGGTTTCGCAATCTGCCACGTCGGTATTATGATGACTGGCTACAAGTCGCAGATGATGAAATTCGTCACTTCCTAATGCTTGATGCCATTTTACAAGAGTTACAAAGCGCTTACGGTGCTCTGAGTGTTCACAATGCGCTCTTTGAAGCCCAGGAGCGAACGGCACACTCACTCTTACACCGTATGGCAGTTGTACCCCGTTATCTTGAAGCCAACGGACTCGATGCCACACCACAAATCATTGAAAGACTGCAACGACTTCCCCAACATGGTGTCTTAAATAGCATTACGGAGGCACTGCATACTATTATCCGTGAAGAAATTGACCACGTCCATAAAGGCAACTACTGGTTTCACTATGCCTGTAAACAAGAACAAGTCGATACGCGTTGCTATTTCGAAATTGTTGAAATTTACTATCCCAATACCTTTCAAAAAGCACGACAGGTT
>JALUJE010000020.1 GCA_027057185.1 Helicobacteraceae bacterium
GTCTTGATAATACTCAAATGCCTTGTCCAAAATAAAGTTGACCGCACTACGGCGCTGCTCTTTAGAGAGATCCATTTTTAGGTTGTCCAGTCCGCGACCGGAATAGACAAGATGTGAAATATAGATCTTAGAGATGTGGTACTCTTCTGCAAGATTAAAAATATATTCGAGTGAGTGAATGGTCTCCTTGGTCATAGTAAAGCGAATACCCACCTTGGCTCCAGCGTTATTGGCAAGCAATATGGCTTTGAGAGATTCTCTAAAGGCACCTTTGAGACCACGGAAATAGTCATGAGTGGTTTCATCTCCATCAATACTGACACCGACATAATCAAAAGTGTTGACAATACGTTCAATATTTTTATTGGTAAAGTAGAGTCCATTGCTTGAGAGGTAGGTAATGATGCCGTTAGCTTTACAAAAATCGGCAATTTCAAAAAGATCCTGACGGGTTAGCGGCTCTCCTCCGGAAAAAATAATAAATTTTACGCCGCTCTCTTTCATCTGTAAAATGGTTTTCTTAATCTGCTGTGTAGTGAGTGTATCGACTTCATCCAAACCGGACTTGGAGTAGCAGTGCATACAAGAGAGATTGCAGCGATTGGTAAAATTCCAAATGGCAATAGAACCGTTAAGCTGACGTTCGGGTCTGTTTTCTACCACTGAAGCAATAAGATTGGTAAGACGAAACATTAGTGATCCTTTTTAAATGAAAGAATATAGCGGGCAATGCATGCTCTTTCATTGTCATTGAGGTCAAGTTTTGGCATGACGGACCGTTGGTGACCAAATGCCTTATACATTGCTTTAGGATCTAATATATACGCCTCAATCTCTTCAAATGTTCGTTTTGAGGCGATTTGTGTAAATGAAGGTCCAAAGGCAACGGCACTTTGATGATGACATCCCCAGCAATAGGTTTCAAAAACTTTTTTGCCATCAAGAGATTGTGCCGGTAAAAGAGACCATAAAACTGCGAGTAAAAGAATTGTTTTTTTCATAATTTTTCTTTGTGTTAGTTTTAATATTCTACCAAAAGTATACTTGAATTACGGCTTACAAAGTCCATGAATTAGGGATTTTAGAAAGATGACGGTATCAATAAGGAGAATATTGTTTTTAGTGGAATATTAGTATTACATGTAAATTTCAAAGAAGATTCTCCTCAAAAGAGGAGAAATAAGTTTATGCGCCTGGAATGGTTTGTCTGTGCTCAATGGAGTACGTAAATGTTGGGGTAGTTAGACCCTCAATATACTTCACAAATTTACCTGTTTTAGCTTCATAAATACCGATACGTCCCGCATTCCATTCAGAAATCATGGTCCAGTGACCGTGGTTTGCCGGTTCTGCATGTAAAATTCGAGGCGTGATTGCCTTACCTTTTGCATCTTTAACGGTTGGAACGTTCCATTTGTAGAGAATTTTATGTGTGACCGGATCTGTTACCGTGCCCTGTTTTTTACCAACGGTAATAATACGATCTAGCTCAAGAGTCTGTTTATTGATAAGGTGAACCTTATTCCAGTTAGTTTCACCGCCAAGTACATTGTCTGCCCATAGAAATGGAGTGTGCTCAGATGTACCGATAAAGAGTCCACCGCCACCAATTGGAATCTGACGAATAACATCAAAGTTATCATCCCAAATAGTAACTTGACCTAAGTTCATGTTAACTGTAGCACCCAGTTGTTGTCCTAGACCTTCGTGAAACCATGAAGAACCTTGACCCGGGTGTGGTTTTGCCGAAGGACCGGTATAGATTTTTGTGACCAATGTTTTGGTTTTAAAATCAACAACACCGATAACATCACTACCTTGCGAAGCAATAAAGAGGTAGCGACCTATCTCTTTTCCTTCGTTTAAGAAACCGTCATGCAGAATTTTACCGATATTTGGAATATCACCCACAATTGGAAAATCCGGTTTGGAGTAGTCAACAATATATACATGACCGCCATCTTTGAGTGCAAAAGCAATATATGGCCCATACGGCGTATCAAAAATACCGGCAACACGTGAAGAACCGATATTGCCATCTGGGTCAATCACGCTGGATGTAGGATAGACTTTTAACGGTTCAAGTGTCATGGCATCCATCAACACGGCACCACCGGGTACATAGTTACCTGCCATCAGATATTTACCATCAGGTGACACGGCAAGACCGCGAGAGTCGCTTCCCACTTGACACTGAGCAATTTTTTGTTGTCCGGGAGTATTGAGATCAAACATTGTGACCAAACCGGAACGAGAAATGGAGTAGGCATAACGAGGTTGACGCTTATTCGTTACGGTAACGTGAACGGCAAATCCCGCTGGGTGTTTTGACAATATTTTTCCTGTAGTACCATCAACAAAAGCAACGCGTTCAGCATCACGCTCAGTTACAAAACAGATATCAGTATTTTTCTTAACATCTACAGCCTGTGGATATTTTTTATAAAATTCAATTCTGTCATTAAGTTTTTCCCAGCCGTCTTTGACTGCTTGAAGGGTTAACTGCTTGACTTTTTGACCTTTAAAGTGCTGGAGATAATCCACCATTTTATCGGCATCGCCTTTTGAAAACTTTTCTTTAAATGGTGGCATGGCAGTACCAGATCTACCATTTAAAATGGTTTCGGCAAGTACATAGGCATTTTTTTTGGAAATCACTTTGGGACGCAAGTCGGAACCAACACCCCCTTCATGATTTGGTCCATGACATCCCTGACACTCTTTTTCAAAAACTTTCTCTACATCCATCTTGGACGTTCCAGCGATTAAGCCGGTTGACACTACTGCAAATGCAGCAACTGAAGTAACAATTTTGTGTAATCTCATTATTTTTTCCCCCTTTAATAAGATTGAGAGCAGACGAATCCGCTCCTACCTAATTCTCTTCGTGTTCAATGCGTTTCTTCTCTTGTCTATAGATCCAAATCATTGGAAGTATAATAATAGTGTGAAGAAAAATTGTTAACGTCAATGGTCCTTGATTGAGCCAACCAAAGAAACTTGGCACTACGTCTACAAACGGTTCAAACATAATATCTCTCCTTATCGTTGATGTACCGGATTTTTACCGGTAGTTAAGAAATCTTTTGCCAATAATGCAAACCCTAGAAACATCACGACACCCATGAGCAGTCTCCAATCCATTGCCTGTGCAAACCACATACCCGACTGTCCGTCAAAGTAACCTGCCCATGTAGCACCCATCTGTGCACGAGAGACCAGAACTTGAACATATCCGGCAACGGTGAGCGCTACCGTCATACCCATCATACCTCCAGTCAGTAGGCTTACCGACCAGATAGATGATCGGGTATGGTTCATGACTTTGATACCGTTAGTACCCTGTATGGCAATATACATCATACCAATTAAAATGGTAGCATAAGCACCGAAAAATGCTAGGTGTCCATGTGCCGAGGTGAACTGTGTTCCGTGAGTATACAAGTTTACCTGTGGCAGTGTATGGAAAAATCCCCAGATACCGGCACCCAAAAAGTTTCCAAATGCGTTTAGGACAAACCAGGTAAATGCCGGTTTGTTTCGAATAACAGACACTTCTAGACCCTGAGCATCCTGTTCTCCTTGAGTTTTACCCCAGTCATAAAGAACGTGAATGAACATAGCAACCAACGGCAATGGCTCTAATGCCGAGAACAGTGCGCCAATTTCCCACCAATATTCCGGAGTACCGATCCAGAAGTAGTGGTGACCCATTCCAAGAATACCAGAACCAAAGAGCATGGTAACTTCAATCCATAACCACATCTCAACAACTTTGCGATGTGCGCCAAGCATAGTAATAAGACCATACGCTGCAAGAGCACCGACATAGACCTCCCATGTGGCTTCAACCCAGAGGTGAATGACCCACCACCACCAGTACTGATCCATAGAGATATTGTCAGTAAAGAACATACCACATAAATACAGACCGGCAAAGGCAATCATATCTGCCATCAGTACGGTAACAATACCGGTTTGTTTTCCTTTCATTCCGGTTAGGAAAAGGTTGGCAACAAAACCGAGTGCTACGACAACAATGCCAAGGTCTGCCCAGCGTGGTGCTTCAATATATTCCCGTCCTTCATGAATAAACCAGATGGACATCTCATCGGCAGAACCTACCTGAATAAACAGGTATACTAGGACAACAACAACAATCGCTGCTGCAAATACCCAAAAAAGTAGTTTACCAATTTTGATACCGACCGTTTCGATGCCCGTTTCATCAGGCAACAACCAATATACAGCACCAAACATTGCAAAAACCATCCACACAACAAGAGCGTTAATATGTAACATTCTAGCAACTGAAAAGTCAAGCACTTCAAATAGAAAACCGGGCATGACATACTGAATTGCCGCCACTAAACCAAAAAGGAGTTGTGCGCCAAACAAAATAGCTGCAAATGTAAAATACCATGTTGCCAACTCTTTTGATTCACTTCCAATACCTGTTAAATGATTATTTGCCATGAACTGCTCCTTCTATTTTTCCAAAGTTTCTTGGGAAACCATTCGTATCAATGGATGACATATGTTTTAAGAAGGCAACCAATCCTTTAGCTTCTTCAGCAGTGATACCAAGGTTGGGCATCATTCGAGAATGCGTAGGATATTTGGAAGGATTTTGTAAAAACTCTGCCATCGCCTCTTCTTTAGTATTTTTTCCTGTCATTGCCTGCATAGAACCATCAGGTCCCCACTGCGGATCGAGCCATGCTTTTGTAAGATCGGGTGCATAATACGCGCCATTTCCAAGAAGGGTATGACAGTTCATACAATTTTTAACCTGCGATCCCAATTTTCCCAAATGAAGCAACTCGGTCGCCTCTTCTTCGGACCAGTCATCACGCCCGAAAAACTTCTCTTTCTCTTGAAACAGTGACATTCCTTGACCATCATTTCCCCCAATGATAGGCACTTCATGTCCCCGTTTGCTACTCATTTCATACGTAATTTTATAGTTAATAACCGTAGGGCCTGGTACCCGTTTTGTTACGCCGTTTTTTAGATCTGAATCCGTTCCTATTGTTATTTGAGCCATCGTATCAAACGTTAACCAAATCAACAGTACCGATGCAAATCCCGTAATCCAAGCTGCTGAACGTTGCCAGAAGCGATTGTCACTCCATACAGATTTCTTAGCCACGTGTACTCCTCTTATCTTGTTGTAAAATATACATCTTTTTAATGCTCATTTTCTTTATGAACATGATCTTGCATATAATAAACTGCATGCGGAAGTAATAACAACCCAATTGCAGCAATTACCAACGCCTTAGCTGTAAAATCCCCGACATGCATCAAACTCCCCATAGTGTAGAGACAATATGCAGTGAGCATCCAAAACAGGTAGGCAAAAGGCATTGCCCATTTTTTCAGTATGTTCACCTTTACAGCCGTATATATACCAACGTAAAATCCCCCAAATACTAGAACAAGTGCTGAAGACACAAAAATAGGCAAGAAATCATCAA
>JALUJE010000021.1:0-2798 GCA_027057185.1 Helicobacteraceae bacterium
ACTATCATTGTTGTCGGTACTGTTTCCATCAGTCGAAGGAACCGAAGCACCCGGTCTTCCCGGTAGTGTCGCTCTAAAGGCAATTGCCGGTCTCTGTGGTGCAACAGTTGGAGTACCTGTTGTACTGTTAGCATCTTCAGTACTGTTGTTGTCACCACCATTTTGCGTACCGCCTCCTGTTGGAGATGATGGTGTTGTCTGACTTCCTGCAGCAATTTCCAATGCCGCAAGAGCAGCTGCCTTATACACTGAAAGATCTGCTTTGGTAACATCAATGTCGGTTGTTTCCAGAGCAATACCATATTTTGAATTGATCGCATCAAGACCAGTACCTCGGGCTTCCAATGTTGTTAACGGGTTAATATTTTTGTAACCCGCAGGTGCTTTCATGTCAATCGCTTTTGGATCTTGTGTATCTGCCTTGCCGTTACTGTTAAGGTCATTGGCTCCACCAGTTGATACTAGATCACCTTCAGGGGCGTCGTTCCATGTATACTCGGCACCATTGACTGTGTCAAATGCTTTACCGCCTTTAGTGACCGTTGCACCGTATACATATGCATCTGATACAGTAACGGTTAGGGGAGTCTTGCTGCTACTGCTGCCACATCCCACAAAAGCTGCCGCTACGAGCGACGCTGCTACTAAACTTAAAATCTGTTTCTTTGCCATAAAAATCCTTTGATCTGAAATCTATAGCTGACTGGCCAATCAACTAAACGGGTGAATTATATCTTTTAATTGTTAACATTAGATTAATTTTTAACTATTTTTTTAACGATACAGTTCAAACAGCAACGGTGTTGTGAATTCGGAACTCTTCAAATAAAAAAGATAACTGTTTGAAGTATTGTTATCTGTTGTTGCATTGCTGTCCGGTGGCAAGGAGGTAGCATTACTTTTGTTTGAATCATTACCATCTTGGGTACTGCCACCATTTATAGTACTGCTATTGTTGTTTTCTACGCTCGGTGTCTTCCTACCAGAATAGACATTAAAAGTGTTAACATCAGGTAACAATGTATCTGCCATCACAAAACTTTCATCTTCATATGCAATGGGAAGTGTTATTTTACGAGCAGATTCCAATCGGGTCAACACATTGGTTTTGGAGTTGACAAAGTAGGTAACGTATGGTGCGGCAATTTCATACAGAGAATTGTCCGTTTGCATCTGCAATACTGTAAACGCTCGCTCTTTGGTCTCAAGCGTCTGAATGCTTAGCGCTTCTAAAACGTCTCGATACAGGAGTTCAAAAAGCTCACTTCTAAGTTGCTCTTTTTTCGTATGCTTGAGCAGTGTATCGTTTGAGAGTTTACTCGATGCTATAGCACCAAACAAAAACAGCGAGATCAGGGCAATCAATACAATGGAGATCATCAGCTCCATCAGGGTAAAGGCACGTCTCATTGAAATGCCCTCGCACTTAAAATGGCATTTTTACCTGCATCATTGGTCACCACAATCTGAATCAGTTCAAATTGAATGATTGGTGCCATTGTGCTTGTCTGCTGCTCTTGTAGCATGGACTGCTCCGACTCCAAGGTGCTCTTGCCTGCCGTCTCTTCTTCAGCAGCACCAAAGGTGATGAGTTCTATGCGTTTTTCACTATAATCAATTTTGGTATCTTTTAAATATTTACGAAAATCATCATTCTTAATCTCGTAGGTATTGTCTAAAATATCAAACAGTTCTTTTGTGGTTCGGTGGTATTTTAAATCATTGTGTAGTGCTATGAGCGACAGGGTTTCACTATTGCTCGAACGGTACTGAATTTGTTTAAAAAGATGCATATTGTTGGAGTTCATCTGAAGTAGTGCCATACCGGCAATAGAAGCAATAACCGTTGCCACCAGCACTTCAATCAGTGTAAATCCGGCTCTCATACTAGGCGTCTTTCACCCCGACACGAATAATCTCATGCAGGGACGTCGTTCCATCTAGCAGTAGTTTTTTAAGCTGCGACGACAGGGGTGTCATGCCCGCATCAATAGCATGATGACGAATGACATAATCGCTGACATTGTCTTTTAGCATGCTTCTGAAATTATCGTCCAATACAAAAAACTCACCAATAGCACGCCGTCCGACATAACCGGTATAATTACATGTAGAACAGCCCCGTGATTTATAAATTTTGGCATTTTCCGGAAGATCGAACTCGGTGGCAAACTCTTCGGCCAAAAAGTCCTCCTCTTTGCACTCATTACAAAGTTTCCGTACCAGACGCTGTGCCAGCACTCCTAGCAAAGAGCTACCAATGAGAAACTGCTCGATGCCCATATCCACCAGACGGGTAATGGAAGCAGTGGCATTGTTGGTATGCAGTGTTGAAAAGACCAGATGCCCCGTTAATGCCGCTTGTATGGCAATTTCTGCTGTTTCAGTATCGCGTATCTCACCAATCATGACAACATCGGGGTCCTGTCGCAAAATAGAACGCAGTCCCGAAGCAAACGTCAGCCCGGCCTTAGCATTGGTCTGTATTTGGTTAATATTGTCCGCTTTGTACTCCACCGGATCTTCCACGGTAATAACATTAATATCAGGCTGTGCCACCTCTTGTAAAAAGGCATGCAAGGTTGTAGACTTACCGCTTCCCGTAGGTCCGGTTACCAAAATAATGCCGTGAGAGTGCTTGAGCAGTTCATCGAGTTTCTCGGTTAACTCCGTATCGAAACCGAGTTCTTGCATATGAGGAATGTCATCAGACTGCATCAGCATCCGCATGACCACACGCTCTCCGTAATACGTCGGTAAAATGGAAACCCGAACATCGAGTGTGTTGCCCGCAATTT
>JALUJE010000021.1:2808-5464 GCA_027057185.1 Helicobacteraceae bacterium
GAATCCGTTTTTCAGAAATATCGAGATTGGAGATGACTTTGATACGGCTAATAATCAAATTGGCAATTTTATTGTCAATATCCGTATTTTTAATAAGCGCGCCATCAATTCGAAACCGTACTTCACTCCGTTTTTCATGCACCTCAATATGAATATCTGAGGCACGCCGTTTAATGGCCTGATAAAAGAGTGCATTGACAAATTTAATGATCGGGGCGGACTCTTCACTGGTGAGCAGATCTGAACTGTTACGCAAAAATTCAGAAAGTGAGATGTCATCATCATCCATCTCTTCTTGCCCCTGATCCAGGTTGCCCAGTTCAGCATCGGTGCGAATCTCTAAAAATTTGTTGTAAAGTCGGTCGTAAGAGTCTTCATCTGCCAGCACCATAGGGTAAGTAACATCCATTTTTGCCAAATAATCAAAAGCCTGTGACAGATGTTTTTGTGAGAGGACTACATGTATATTCTCATCAATGTTTGAAAACAGAACATAATTGCGTATGGCAATATTCATATCCATACCACTAAGCTGCTCCGGTGCTAAATCGACATTCTCTATAACCGGTATGTGCAACATTTATTTGCCTTGGAGTAATAAATTAAGCTTGTCATGAACTACACTGGGCTGATGGGTTCGTACCGGAGCAAGTGATGGTGTTTCAACAATATCGCTGGGATGTACATCGTCTTCTTTCAACTCTTTCTTCTGTTTCAGCACTTTTTCACGCTCATGGAGTTTTTTCTCCAGAAAGCGACGGTAATCATCTTGAATTTTGTCAAGCTTGGAGAGTGTTTTACGCAATTCCGTCATATCATGATTGCTACGTATAATATAAGGCGTTAAGATAATAACCAGATTAATCTCATTTTCACTGTCACTATTCCATCGAAACAGCTGTCCAACCCAGGGTAATGCACGAAGACCCGGTATGCCGGACTCCTCCTTTTTATCCTGATTTTGAATCAACCCCCCAATAATCACACTCTCCCCATCATTGACAATTGCCGTCGTCACCACTTCACGCTTGGTCGTACTGGGCATACCTGCAGTCGATCCGGGAGCAATATCTTCAAGTTTTGTCGTCGTAATCAGTGTGACCTTGTCTCCCGATGAGAGACGCGGTTTAATTTTAAGTGTCAGTCCAATGTCTTGTCGCGCATACGTATTTCGGGCAATATCTGTGGTTTGATTTCCCTGTGCCGAACTGGTTAAAATAGATTCGGTTCGGCCCACATAGATGGAGGACTCCTGATTATTCACACATAAAAGCGTCGGTTCAGAGAGCGTTTTGGCCGCACCTTCACTGCTTAAAAAATCAATAGTCGCACCAAATGCCAAACCCGAACTCAAATTCGTAGTTTTAATCTTTAATTTTGAAAAATCAATAGCCATAGCAGGACCACCCAGGTTTGCCGCAAAACTAAACAGTCCCGACGTCGTCATAGCTCCCCCCATAAGTCCATATTTCATACCGATTTGATCACTCATATTTTTGTTCAGTTCAATAATGCGGGCTCGCACAAAGACCTGAGGTTTTTCAATATCAAGAATTTTAATCATCTCTTTGATGTCGTTAATATCGGCTTCTGTCGCTGACACGACAATGGCATTGAGCTCTTCATAGGCACTGACCATAGGCTTTTCAGACTCTTTGGCATACTTTTTCTTCTCTAAAATTCCCGTAAGACTCTTTACAACATTGGCGGCCTCACTGTTTTCAAGCGGCAGTACAGTAATGCGCTGAATCGAGGAGTCATCCTTGGCATCAAGGCGCTCGACTATAGGTCGTAAAATACCGATATTTTTTTTCGATGCCATAATAATAATGGAGTTGGTCGCATCATCACTTAAAACATCTACCTTGTTTGAAGCCACTTTCTGGTTAATAATACTTTTGGAAATACTGGCAACCGAAGTCGCAATACGAGAAGCCTTGGCATTTTTAAGCACGATAAACTCCACCATTTTATTGTGTTGCGCCTTTGATTCTACTTTTTGCACCACTTTTTTCAATATGGCGATATTGTCGGGATAATCACTTACAATCATACTGTTAGTCTCTTTGACCGTGAGCAGCTTACCGCCTTCAGAAAGAAATTGACGTACTTTTGCTGCAATGACATCGACATTTTCATTGCTAACGGTAATAAATTCTGTTCGCATTAACGAATCTTTGGAGTAGCCTACCGGTAAATTTTTCTTCACTGCCGTGTTGGCACGCTCAATTTTAAGAAAACTGCCGTCTCGAATAATGGTAAACCCTTTTTTACTCAATACCGAAATTAGAATGTCCATCAGTTCGTCTTTATAAATCGGAGTGCTCGAGACAAAATTCAGGGTACCGGGAATAGGTTGCGAGAGCAAAATATTTTTACCGACAACTTTACCGACCATCTTAATGAAGTCTTCAATTTTGACATCCTGAAGTTCCAGATTGACTCGTTCTCGCTGCTGGCTCTTTGCCATAACCGCCGGCTCTAAAATCAATAATGCCAACAAGCTTATCGTGACAAGCTTACTCATAAATTTCATATTCTAAATCCTTTTCTTCATTTCCACGTTTTACATGTAAAATTAAATTATCGAGGGAGTCTATATTGTTATAGAGCTTAAATACTTGAGAGACCGATCGAAATGCCCTGTTATTAGCTC
>JALUJE010000022.1 GCA_027057185.1 Helicobacteraceae bacterium
CCGCCGACACCTACGCCGGTAACCGCCGATTCCGCAGCAACTACTAGCATACGCTCTGCCCCGTTACAGATAATGGTCTTCACTGCTTCAGAAATGGAGTGTGTGCCTGCAGCGCATGCCGTTACTGCTGAAAGATTGGGACCCTTAAGCCCGTGCTCAATAGAAACAAACCCACCCAGCATATTGACCAGTGATGAGGGAATAAAAAATGGAGAGATACGCCGAGGGCCACGCGTCTCTAAAATAATGGAATTCTTTTCGATTGCCGGTAGTCCACCGATCCCCGACGCAGCACTAATACCGAAACGCTCCTTATCGACATTTGAATCAAATCCGGCATCTGCCATTGCTTCTTGTGCTGCTTTAAGACCGAAATGAATAAACCGGTCAGCTTTTTTTACCTCTTTGGGAGGCATCACCGTTGAGGGGTCAAAATCTTTTACCTCTGCTGCAATTTTAACGCTATAGTTTGATGGATCAAAAATGGTGATATTATCAATACCACATTCACCGGCGCAAATGGCTTTGAAAGCGCTCTCTTTATCGTGTCCTAACGCGTTGATCATGCCCATACCGGTTACTACTACTCGTCTCACATACACTCCTGAATATCTATATTCTTAGATATAAATTCAACAGAATCCACGACTAAAAATATGTAACAAACTGCTGGGACATCCCCAACAGCAACCTGCTACGCTTTACTTTCGATGTAGTTTACTACATCTTGAACGGTTTGAATTTTCTCAGCTTCATCATCCGGAATTTCAATATCAAACTTTTCTTCAAGTGCCATTACTAGCTCAACCACGTCAAGACTGTCTGCGCCTAAATCTTCTACAAACTTTGCATCTTCTTTAACTTCATCAGCATTTACGCTTAGTTGCTCTACTACTACTTCTTTGATATCGTCCAAAAGTGCCATCACAGCTCCTACAAATAAATTTATTGAGATTATAACATAGATAGCTTAACACTCTTGGAATGACGAAAAAAAAGTGCCAAAAAAGAACAAAAGGGTGGAAAAATCCGTAACAGCGCTATTACATATACATGCCACCGTTGACTTTAAGAGTTTCACCTGTAATGTACGAAGCACTGTCAGAAAGCAAGAATGCCGTAGCCTCGGCAACCTCTGTCGCATCACCAAAACGTCCCATTGGAATTTTAGCAACAAACGATTCTTGGATGTCATCACCGAGTGCATCGGTCATATCTGTGGCAATAAATCCCGGAGTGATGGTATTATAGCGTATGCCGCTTGATGCAGCTTCTTGAGCAAAACTTTTACTCATCGCAATCACTCCCCCTTTAGATGCCGCATAGTTTGTCTGTCCCGCATTGCCTGTCTCACCGACAATAGAAGCAATATTAACAACACTACCAAATTTCTTTTTACGCATCACTTTCATGGATTCTCGACAGCCAATAAATGCCGACTTAAGATTGGCTTCAATCACACTCATAAAGTCCGTACTTTTCATACGCAACGCCAGCGTATCGT
>JALUJE010000023.1:0-4798 GCA_027057185.1 Helicobacteraceae bacterium
GCCGATACGAGTGCACTGGAAAAAGATGTCGGATACAGGCCGTCGACAGATCTTGACAGGGGGATAGGGGAGTTTGTGAAGTGGTATAGAGAGTTTTATAATATTTGAATAAAGAGGGGAAAAATGAATAAAAAAGATAAAATTGCTATTATCGGATTGGGATATGTAGGACTTCCATTGGCTGTTGCTTTTGCTGAGAAATATAATGTAATCGGTTTGGATATTAGCCAAAGCCGTATAGAAGAACTTCTTAATGGTTATGATAGAACATTTGAAGTATCAAAAGAAGAGTTAGGTAGCGTTAAACAAAATCTTAATTTTACAAATACAGTTAAAGAAATCGCTGATTGCAATATTTATATTGTAACAGTACCGACACCGATAGATGAAAGTAATCGCCCTGATTTAACTCCACTAATAAAATCGTCCGAAACGGTGGGTCAGGTTTTAAAAAAAGGAGATATTGTAATATATGAATCAACAGTATACCCCGGTGTCACGGAAGAGGTATGTGTTCCAGTTCTGGAAAAAAGTTCGGGCTTGGGGTTCAATAAAGATTTTTTTGCAGGATATTCTCCTGAACGAATTAATCCGGGTGATAAAGAACATACTGTCAAAAATATTTTAAAGGTAACATCAGGATCAACTCCGGAAGTTGCGAAAAAGGTTGACTCCTTATACCGAAGCATTATTGATGCAGGGACTCATTTGGCCTCGTCTATCAAGGTTGCCGAAGCTTCAAAAGTTATTGAAAATACTCAGCGAGATGTAAATATTGCTCTTATTAATGAACTGGCACTGATTTTTGATGCGATGGACATAGATACCAATGAAGTTATTGAAGCTGCCGCGACCAAATGGAATTTCTTAAAATTTACACCGGGTCTTGTTGGAGGCCATTGTATCGGTGTTGACCCATACTATTTGACATTTAAAGCCGAGGAGTTGGGTTATAAGCCGAATCTAATTCTTGGAGCACGTCAGATAAATAACGGAATGGGCAAGTACATTGTTGAGCAGATAATTAAACAGATGATAAAAAATGATAAAAAAATTAAAGACTCCAATGTTTTAATTATGGGGGTTACATTTAAGGAAAATTGCCCTGATACACGAAATACAAAAGTAGTCGATATTGTTCATGAGTTACAGGAGTATAATATACAGGTAGATGCTTACGACCCATGGGTTGACACTGAGATTGAAAGAAAAAGTTTTCCATATCCACTCTTGAAGCATAATCCATTCAAAGCAGATAAAAAATATGATGCAATCATCGTAGCCGTAGCACATAATGAGTTTAAGTTATTGCGAAGAACGGCTTATGAAAATATCAGCACCGAACCGGCGATTTTGATGGATATCAAAGGGATAGTAGAAAACCCGACATGGAGGCTATAATGAAAAATTTTGCACTTATCGGAGCAGCGGGTTATATCGCCCCGCGTCATATGAAAGCTATCAAAGAGACAGGGAATGATCTTGTTGCAGCACTCGATCGATGTGACAGTGTCGGTATTATTGACAGTTATTTTCCGGAGGCACATTTTTTTACCGAATTTGAACGTTTTGACCGTTTTGTGGACAAGTGGCATCGCGAACAGGATAGGCGTATCGAATATATGAGTATCTGTTCACCTAATTATCTGCATGATGCCCATATACGTTTTGCTTTGCGCAGTGCAGCGGATGCAATATGTGAAAAACCTCTTGTTCTCAATCCCTGGAATATAGATGCGCTTAAAGTTATTGAGGAAGAGACGGGAAAAAAGGTATATAATATCCTTCAGCTTCGACTTCACCCCTCCATCATGGCACTTAAAGAAAAAGTGCAGGAGGAACTTATGAATGATCCGCATAGGCGTTACAGTATTGATTTGACCTATCTGACTTCACGCGGGAAATGGTACTTTGTCAGTTGGAAAGGAGATGAAAGCAAAAGCGGAGGAATT
This sequence comes from Helicobacteraceae bacterium, assembly GCA_027057185.1. Lineage (GTDB taxonomy): Bacteria > Campylobacterota > Campylobacteria > Campylobacterales > Sulfurimonadaceae > QNZR01. The sequence goes on from JALUJE010000023.1 coordinate 1,953, forward strand.
GCCAGCAATATCGGCGTCCACTTTTATGATATGCTGACATGGATCTTTGGCGATGTAGAAGAGAACATTGTCCACCTCAAAACACCTTATGCCAATGCCGGTTCTCTCAGGCTAAAAAATGCAGACGTTCGATGGTTTCTTTCTGTAAAATATGACTATATTCCCGACGAAATCAAGGCAGCCGGACAGCGCACCTACCGCTCCATTACCGTTGATGGTGAGGAGATCGAATTCAGCGGCGGTTTTACAGATCTGCATACACGAAGCTATGAAGAGATACTATCCGGCAACGGTTTTGGGCTGGAAGAAGCTTATAGTTCTATTGAAACAGTTGCGGCCATTCGGCATATGCAGCCGATCGGATTGCATGGGGAATATCATCCATTTTGTAAAAAAGTCGAAGCCTAATGGACGCACCTCGACGACTCAGCCCCAAAGAGTGGAAAGTTCGAATGAAAAAGTATCAACAAAAAATGGAAGTACAGGTGTCAAATAATGCACCGTACATACATGACTCTTCTTATGTCGATGAGTATGTCACTATCGGAGAGGGTACAAAGGTCTGGCACTTTTGCCATATTCTTTCGCATACAACGATCGGCAAGAACTGTTCGTTCGGGCAGAACTGTGTCGTAGGCCCAAAGGTAGATATAGGAAGTGGAGTAAAAGTACAGAATAATGTCTCTATCTATGAAGGTGTCGAAATTGAAGATGATGTTTTCTTGGGACCTTCGATGGTTTTCACCAATGTCATCAATCCCAGAGCCTTCATTCAAAGAAAAGATAATTTTAAAAAAACACTGCTTAAACGGTGTTGCACTGTCGGAGCGAACGCCACCATTGTATGTGGTGTCACGATCGGTGAATATGCACTGATTGGCAGCGGAGCGGTCGTGACCAAAGACGTGCCGCCGTTTGCATTGATGGCCGGTGTACCGGCGAAACAGATCGGATGGGTCGGAATTTCTGGTGAGACTTTGCATTTCGATGATGACAAGTGTGCTGAAGATGACTTTGCCATTTATCGCCTTATTGACGATGATCTGGAGGTTACAACCAAATGAAAATCGACTTTGCCAATCTTCACCGACAATACGAACGCTACAAGCCCGAGATTGACGAGGCGATCGTCAAGGTCATCGATTCGGCACAATTCATCATGGGGCCGGACGTACATGCATTGGAGCATGAGCTTTGTCAATTTACTGAAGCGAGTCATGCCATCACCTGCTCAAGTGGTACTGATGCTTTGCTGCTTGCTTTGATGGCGCTGGATATCGGGCCGGGCGACGAAGTGATAACGACGCCGTTTACCTTTGTTGCGACGGCCGAAACAATCGCTCTGCTCGGCGCAAAACCGGTCTTCGTCGATATCGATGAGCTCACTTCTAACATTGATACAACGAAAATCGAAGCAGTCATCACACCGCAAACCAAAGCCATTATGCCCGTTAGTCTCTATGGACAACCAGCTGATTTGGACATTATTGGAAAAATCGCTAAACAACATGATCTCAAAGTCATCGTCGATGGTGCACAATCATTTGGTGCAACTTTTCAAAATAAAGCGGAAGTGCATTGGTGCGATATTTTTACCACCAGTTTTTTTCCAGCAAAACCCTTGGGGTGTTTCGGTGACGGTGGGGCTGTACTGACTAATGATTACGAACTTGCAGAAAAGATGCGGATGCTACGTGTTCATGGGCAAAACAAACGGTATTATCACAAGTACATCGGACTGGGCGCCAGACTTGACACCATTCAGGCTGCCGTTTTGCGTGTCAAGCTCAAATACTATCATGAAGATATACAAAAGCGACAGAAAGTAGCTGAGGCTTACACATCGGCTCTTGCGAAGAGTGAAGTCATCACGCCAACGCTCAAAGAGGGCCGCACAAGTGTATGGGCACAATACTCCGTTCGTGTTCAAAATAGAGATATACTACAAAAACGCCTTAAAGAAGCGGGGGTTCCCACTGCCGTACATTATCCAATATCTTTGCATTTACAGGAATGTTTTAAGTATCTCGGTTACTGAGAAGGAGATTTTCCCGTTGCACAGAGAATATGCAGAGAGATTGTGAGTCTGCCGATGAATCCTGATTTAAAAAAAGTAGAAATTCAATATATTTATGAGAGAATGTAAATATGCTAAAAAAAATAGCGTATAGAAAAATGAAGAAAATGGCTTTTGCTCATATTCCTCGTGCATATCTTGACAAAAAATACTTTTTCGAGCCAATCTATATCTCGAAAGTAAACATTAAAACTGGAAACGGTATTAAGGAACAAAACAATGTCAGCGTCTATAAAGATGTTGAAATCGAAGATGATGTCTTTTTTGGATCCACGACGGTTTTTACCAATGTTGTCAATCCGCACGCGTTCATTCAGTGCAAGGATGAGTTCAAAAAGACACTGCTCAAACGAGGGCGCACTATCGGAGCGAACGCTACTATCGTTTGCGGCGTCACGATCGGTTGCTATGCTATGATAGGTACCGGAGTTGTCGTGACGAAGGATGTGCCTGACTTTGCATTGATGGCGGGGGTGCCGGAGAAGCGGATCTGGTGGGTGAGCAACGTGGGGAACTGGCTAGAATTCGATGCCGAAGACAAAAGGGTTGACAGCAACGACAGCAGCAAGTATCGTTTGGTCAATCAACACTGACAGCGTATTAGAATATTTATGATTAGGAAAATGCGTCCCGGAGGAGAATTTACCAAAAACGTCTTGGTCCTGCTGACGGGAAGCTCGCTTGCTCAGGCGATTCCCCTGGCAGTCAGTCCTATTCTGACAAGGATATACTCACCGGAGGATTTCGGTATCTTCGCATTGTATATGAG
>JALUJE010000023.1:4808-5442 GCA_027057185.1 Helicobacteraceae bacterium
GTATATGAGTCTGGCCTCTTTCATCGCCGTAAGTGCGACTGGAAGATACGAATTGGCTGTGATGCTTCCGAAAAAAGACTCCGATGCTGTGAATATCGCATTTCTATCCATACTGATTACTGCTGCGGTTAGCTTGTTTTCACTTCTGATAGTTTATATATTTAATACCCGGATTTCTCAGATGCTGGGGAATGCTGAAATAGCAGTATGGCTTTATTTTATTCCTGTGAGCGTTTTATTGACCGGGATCTATCAAAGTGCGAACTATCTAAACAACCGCCGAAAATATTACAAAGTGCTCGCTGTGAATCGAGTCATGCGAAGTGCAACGACGGCAGCGACGAATATCGGATTTGGTCTGGGTGGAATTGGCAATGGTCTGATTCTTGGAAATATTGTCGGCTTGGGAGTCGCTACCGGCTTTTTCAGCAAAAAGGTAATTGGAACTTATTGGAAATATTGTCGCTACGTTCGCCGTCCGAAAATCGTTGCAGTGGCCAAACGTTACAGAAAGTTTCCGCTTTTGAATCTACCAAATGCAATGTTGGACGGTTTCAGGCAGGTAGGGATCAACACACTTGTAGCAAAATTTTTTTCTATGGCAATGCTAGGACAGTTTACCATGGCTTGGAAG
>JALUJE010000024.1:0-2398 GCA_027057185.1 Helicobacteraceae bacterium
TGTGACTATTGTTGCTGCACGTCCGGGTGTTATCATCGGTAAAAAGGGTGCTGACATCGAGAAGTTGAAAAACAAATTGAAAACTCTTATCGGTAAAGACATTTCTGTCAATATTAAAGAAGAAAAGAAAGCACAGGCATCGGCACAGTTGGTAGCAGAAAATGTTGCGACACAGTTAGAGCGCCGTATCGCCTTTCGTCGTGCCATGAAGAAAGTGATGCAAGGAGCACAACGTTCCGGAGCAAAAGGTATTAAAGTAGCGGTTGCCGGTCGTCTTGGCGGTGCTGAAATGGCACGTACCGAGTGGTATTTGGAAGGGCGTGTGCCACTCCATACGCTTCGTGCTAAAATAGATTACGGTTTTGCCGAGGCACAGACGACTTATGGAATTATTGGTGTTAAGGTATGGATCTTCAAAGGGGAAGTACTGGCAAAAGGGGTTCCTGCTGAGGTCAAAGAAGAGAAATCAGAGCGTCGCGGTAAACGTGCTCCTCGACGCGAGACAAGCGGAAAGGCTGAATAATCATGTTAATGCCAAAAAGAACAAAATATCGTAAAATGATGAAAGGCCGTAATCGTGGTAAAGCACGAAGTGGTCATACCATTGCTTTTGGTGACATTGCACTAAAAGCGACGGAAGCCGGTCGTATTTCATCTCGTCAAATCGAGGCAGCGCGTATTACGTCAACGCGCCATATTAAGCGTCAGGGTAAAATCTGGATTCGTGTTTTTCCTGCGAAACCTTTAACAGCAAAGCCGCTTGAAACACGTATGGGTAAAGGTAAAGGCCCTGTTGAGAAGTGGGTCATGAATGTTAAGCCGGGGCGTATTATTTTTGAAATGGGTGGTGTTTCCGAGCCGTTGGCACGTGAAGCGTTAACTCTGGCAATGCACAAGTTGCCATTCAAAACGAAAATTGTCACACAGGAGATGAGCAATGAAATATTCTGATTTGACAGATAAAAGCGTAGCGGAGCTTCAGGGCATGCTCAAAGAGAAAAAAACTGAGCTATTCACCTTGAAGATCAAACAAAAGATGATGCAATTGACAAACACGAGTGAACTTCGTGATGTTAAAAAGACCATTGCACGCATTAATACAGCGCTATGCGCTGCAAAGTAAGGGGCGGTTGATGACACATAAACGTGAAATCCAAGGTAACGTAGTAAAGATTTCAGGCGATAAGACAGCATCCATTGTTGTGGAACGTCGTGTAATGCACCCACGTTACCATAAAGTTGTAAAGCGCTTTAAAAAGTACTTGGTACATGATGAGCGTAATGAGTTAAAAGTTGGTGACGAGATTGTTGCAGTCGAATGTCGCCCGTTATCTAAAACGAAGTCGTTTCGACTTAAAAATGTGATAAAAGGGGTTCAGTCATGATCCAAAGTTTTACACGTTTAAAGGTTGCAGATAATACCGGTGCCAAAGAGATCATGTGTATTAAAGTATTGGGCGGTTCCAAGCGCCGCTATGCTTCTGTCGGTGATGTTATTGTTGCCTCGGTGAAAAAAGCTATTCCAACCGGTAAAGTAAAAAAAGGCCAGGTGGTCAAAGCGGTTGTGGTACGTACCCATAAAGAAGTACAGCGCGAGAATGGCTCTCTCATTCGTTTTGACGACAATGCTGCCGTGATTCTTGATGCTAAGCATGAACCGATTGGTACCCGTATTTTCGGTCCTGTCGGTCGTGAAGTGCGTTATGCCGGTTTTATGAAAATCGTATCGTTAGCTCCGGAGGTGGTGTAATGGCAAAGTTTAGTTTCAAAAAAGGCGATACCGTTGAGATTATTGCCGGTGACGATAAAGGCACCAAAGCGGAAGTTATTGCAGTCATGCCAAAGAGCAACAAAGTTATTGTTCAGGGATGTAAAATTGCAAAAAAAGCGATGAAACCGACAGAAGAGAATCCAAAAGGTGGGTTTGCAAACAAAGAGATGCCTATCGATGTTTCAAACGTACGAAAAGTGGAGGCATAATTTATGGCACGATTAAAAGAAAAATATATGACGCTAAAACCTCAGATTCAGGAATCTTTGGCAATTAAGAATGTCATGGAGATTCCCGCTCTTGAAAAAGTCACCATTAGTGTTGGTGCCGGTTTTGCAATGAAAGACAATAAGCTGATTCAAAATATTCAAGAGACGATTAGTACCATTGCCGGTCAGCATGCCACGGTCGTTTACGCAAAAAAATCAGTCGCGGGATTTAAAGTCCGTGAGGGTATGCCCGTTGGTGTAAAAGTTACATTGCGCGGTGATAAAATGTATGAATTTATGGATCGGTTAATTTCTATTGCACTACCACGTGTAAAAGATTTCCGCGGTATTCCACGTAATGGTTTTGACGGTCGCGGTAACTATAATTTTGGTTTAACAGAACAGTTGATCTTTCCTG
>JALUJE010000024.1:2408-3996 GCA_027057185.1 Helicobacteraceae bacterium
TTCCTGAAGTATCGTACGACTCTATTATGCAGATTCACGGTATGAACATTACCGTAGTGACGACAACCGATTCCGATAAAGAAGGTCTTGTGCTTCTTGAGGCATTAGGCGTACCATTTACAAAAGGAAGAGAAGATGGCTAAAAAGTCAATGATTGCAAAAGCAGCGCGTACTCCAAAATTTAAAGTACGTGGGTATACACGGTGTCAGATTTGTGGTCGTCCACACTCGGTTCTTCGTGATTTTGGAATATGTCGTATCTGTTTTAGAAAAATGGCAAATGAGGGATTGATCCCAGGTGTTAGAAAGTCGAGTTGGTAATCAACGCGAAACTACTAGCTATTAGCAAGGAAAGAAAATGATAAATGATTTAATTTCGGATTCGTTAACACGTATCCGTAATGCCGCTATGCGTAAGTTGGATGTAACAACACTGCTACATTCAAAGTCAGTAGAAGCAGTGGTCGGCATTTTAGCGGACAAGGGATATATTGAGAGTTTTAATGTTATTGAAGACGGTAATAAAAAAACTATCAATGTGGTATTGAAGTATGATGATAACGGTCGTACGGTAATTAATGAGATGAAACGTGTCTCTAAGCCTGGACGTCGTGTCTACAAAGGCAAAGAAGATGTCAAGCGTTTTAAAAACGGTTACGGTACAATTATTGTTTCAACGTCGCAAGGTGTTCTTCCCAACGATAAAGCATATGAGCTTGGCGTTGGCGGTGAAGTCCTTTGTACAGTATGGTAAGGAGATAGATTATGAGTCGTATTGGTAAAAAACCTATTTCAATTCCATCTGATGTTAAGGTAAGTGTCGATGGTGTGCTGATTACTTTTGAAAAAGGTAAGAATAAGCGCACTTTAGATACCAAAGGCAATGTCGGTATTACATTTGAAGATAACACGTTGACGTTTGCTACAAAATCTGATGCCAAGCAAGATAGAGCATTCTGGGGTACCTACCGTGCTTTGGCTGCCAATATCATAACCGGTTTGACTACGGGTTATACCAAGCAGTTAGAGATCAACGGTGTCGGTTACCGCGCTGCGGTGAAGGGCAAAGTGCTCAATTTGCAGCTGGGACATTCACATGATATTAATTACGAACTTCCAGAAGGTCTTGAGGCATCAGTTGAAAAGAACGTTATTACTTTAAAAGGCATTGATAATCAGGTGGTTGGTCAAGCTGCCGCTGAGATTCGGGCATTCCGTCCACCAGAGCCGTATAAGGGTAAAGGTGTGAAATATCTAGATGAGCATATCGTGCGTAAAGCCGGTAAAACTGCCGGTAAATAGGGGATAAGATGACTACAAAAACTTTAAAAGCTAAAGCGGCGCGCCGCATTCAGCGTAAACGTCGTATCCGTAAACATATCAGTGGTACGGCAGCACAACCACGAGTGTCTATTTATCGTTCAAACCGCTACATAAGCGTTCAGGCGATTGATGATACAGAAGGAAATACTCTAGTGGCTATCAGTTCAAAAACATTGGGATTAAAAGCCAATAAAACCGATGCTGCAACATTGGGTGAAGCCTTTGCCTCAGCACTTAAAGGGGCCGGCATTGAAGCGATCTATTT